>JBBRTN010000008.1:0-15067 GCA_038244395.1 Ignavibacteria bacterium | reverse complement strand
ATTTTACTTCGCAGATAAAAGTTATACCTGAAGGATTTTATAATTCAGTTACAAATAAGATGAATCGAAAAGATACGGTAAGAGCATACTTACGAAATAATATTTTTCCATTTAATATTGTTGATTCGGCAAAAGCATATATGGATTCGGTTACATTCTCCGGTAATTTTATTTTTACAAATGCTCCGACGGGAACATATTATGTCGCTGTGAAGCATAGAAATTCAGTTGAAACGTGGAACAAGAGTGGCGGAGAAGCATACAATCTCGGAAGTACATTCAGTTATGATTTTACAACTGCCCTTTCGCAGGCTTATGGAAACAATATGAGACTGAAAGGAACAAAGTCTTGCATTTATAGCGGTGATGCTAACCAGGATGGTTCAGTAGATCTGACTGACGGAAGTTTGATAGATAATGATTCTTATAATTTTGTTTCGGGATATGTCAAAACAGATTTGACCGGAGATAACTTTGTTGATATTAATGACGCTGCAATTGCAGATAATAATGCGTTTAATTTTGTGAGTGTGGTGAGACCGTGAGGAAATAATTAATAGTAAATCTGATGAATAGTAAAATTAGTGTAACTTTAATTTATAAGAAGAGCCGGTTGGATTGTCCGCCGGCTTTTTTATTATTTGTTTACTATTAACTGATAACTACCCCTTCCTAAATATTTATCTAAGAAAAAAAAACTTAATTTTAAAACTAACATTAGCAGTAGAATTTTCTCAGAAAAATTTAAATTGTTTTCACAAATCTTAAAATTTACAATTTGTAAGTTTGTTAGGATTTGCTTAAGTTGAACAGGTTTTAAACTATAATCCCTGAGTTTAAATGTTTATTATAATTTGAGAGTCAGGTCACAATACCCTTATAGCAATTATAGCATAAATCAATTCTTAATCTTTTAATTTACTTTTAATTTTAAATTTTCAAAACAATAATCAAAGCAAATATTGGAAAACGTAGTAGCAATAGTAGGAAGACCTAATACAGGCAAATCAACATTATTCAACCGGCTGGTCGGCGGACCGATCGCGATAGTACATGAGACAAGCGGTGTAACGCGTGACAGAAATTACGGTGAAGTCGAATGGACAGGGAAGAAATTTTTTCTTATTGATACGGGAGGATTTGTTCCGGATTCAGAAGAGAGATTCGAAAAAGTTATAAGAGCACAGGTGAAGCTTGCAATCGAAGAGGCGGATGAAATTCTTTTTGTCGTGGATGCTAAGAACGGTATTCATCCGGTTGATAAAGAAGTCGCTGATATGCTGAGAAAATATTCAAAAGAGAAAAAGATAATCCTTGTTGCCAATAAAATAGACACCATAGAAAAGGAACCTAACATGCTGGAGTTTTATTCCCTTGGACTCGGAGAGCCTTTTGCAATGTCTGCAATCAACGGCTTTAATTCAGGTGACCTGCTTGACATGATCACCCGTGACATTGAGCAAACGGATGACAAAGAAGATACGAGAATAAAGTTTGCCATCATCGGCAAACCGAATGCCGGTAAGTCATCAATCGCAAATGCATTGCTGAATGAAGAGAGGAACATAGTTACCGAAGTGCCCGGGACTACGCGGGATACGATTGATTCGACATTAAAATATTTTGGAGAAGATATAATTTTGATTGATACGGCAGGACTCCGCAAGCATAATAAAATAAAGGAATCAATTGAATTTTTTTCGACACTGCGGACTTATAAAGCAATCGAAAGATGTAATGTAGCGATCTTAGTGATTGACGCATCGGATTTGCTGGAAGAATTAAATAAATCTTCTGATATAAAGCTTGCGACATTCAAGCTTGACAAACAGGATGTGAGAATCATTGAAGATGTAATAAAGCTAAAGAAAGGTTTGCTGATTGTAATAAATAAGTGGGACCTCGTTGAAAAAGAATCAAATACGGCAAAGCTGGTCGAAAAGAAAATTACAGAGCATCTTAGAAGCTATACTTATCTGAAAATAATTTTTATTTCTGCGCTCACAAAGCAGCGGATTCACAAGGTAATCGAAGAAGCGAAAAGTATTTATGATGAAAGAAATAAAAAAATTAAAACAAGCGAACTAAATGAAATCTTATTAAATGAAATAAAAAGCTCTCCTCCTCCTTCCAATCAGGGAAAGGAAATAAAAATAAATTACATCACACAGTTAAGATCAGGTCCGCCTGTTTTTGCTTTCTTTGCAAATGATCCTGACGGGATCGCAGATAATTACAAACGGTTCCTCGAAAAAAAACTCCGGGAGAGATTTGGCTACAAGGGTGTTCCGATTGAGCTCGTGTTTAAAAAGAAGAACTGACAACTCCGGCAGTATTGTATCTTGATTTACTAAAAAATATTACCGGTTCTGTACCTGTATTTTAATTTATCCGGGATTCTCTTTTCCAGTTTATAACTCTTAATTTATAACTCTAAATTTATTCTCTAATTTATTCTCTAAATTACATTTTGAAGTATGATAACAGAAGTTTTTTCTGCATCTACTTACGGCGTGGATGCATATATAATCAGAGATGAAACTCATATCGAAAACGGGTTATTTGCATTTGCAATCGTCGGTCTTCCTGATGTTGCTGTAAAGGAATCCAAAGAAAGAGTCGCAGCCGCAATTAAAAATTCAATGTTTCATTTTCCAATAAAAAGATATACAGTGAATCTCGCGCCGGCAGATGTCAAGAAAGAAGGCTCCGGATTTGATCTGCCGATTGCCATCGGAATATTATGCGAGACTTCCCAGGCATCTCCCGTAAAAGTTAAAGACTATTTATTTATCGGTGAGCTTTCACTCGACGGAAAGCTCAGACCGGTGCCGGGAGTTTTACCGATAGCTCTCGAAGCGAAAAAAAATAAATTCAAAGGTATAATTCTTCCGTTGGATAATGCCAGGGAAGCCGCGATAGTAGAAGGCATAGAGGTAATGCCTTTTGAAACACTCACTGAAGTTATTGACTTTCTTAATAATGAAATTTGTCCGCAGCCATTCAAAATAAATGTGAAGCAGTTATTCGAACAGGATAAAAATTATCTTGTGGATTTTGCAGATGTAAAAGGACAGGCGGAGGTTAAGAGGGCAATGGAAGTTGCCGCAGCGGGTTCACATAATATAATTCTGATCGGGCTTCCGGGTTCAGGTAAAACTATGCTTGCAAAGCGTCTGCCGACTATACTGCCGCCTCTGACACTTGATGAAGCACTGGAAACAACGAAGATACATTCAATTGCAGGAATTTTACAAAGCCACTCGGCTATTATTTCTACAAGACCGTTCCGCTCGCCTCATCATACTGCCAGCGATGTCTCTCTTGTCGGAGGAGGTCCGAATGCAAAACCGGGAGAAATTTCTTTTGCGCATAACGGAGTTTTATTTCTTGATGAACTGACTGAATTTAAAAAAAATGTGCTGGAAGTAATGAGGCAGCCGCTTGAAGACAGGATAGTTACAATCTCACGTTCAAAAATCTCCGTTCAGTATCCGTGTAATTTTATGCTGGTCGCCGCAATGAACCCGACTCCCGCCGGTTCACAAAAAGAAGCTTCGATGTTTTCTGAATTTGATATTCAAAAGTTTCTTTCAAAAATATCCGGACCCATACTCGACAGGATTGATATTCATATTCATGTAAATCCCGTAAAGTATCAGGACCTCTCAAGCAAAGCAGAACATGAGAAATCGGAAAAAGTAAGAGAACGTGTAATCACAGCAAGGGAAATTCAGCTTTGCAGATTCAGCGAAAGGAAAGGAATTTATTCAAACTCAAACATGTCTACCAAAGAGATAAAAGAATTTTGCAGAATAGATTCAGATTGCGAGAACTTAATGAAGATGGCGATAAACAAGCTGGGTCTGTCCGCAAGGGCATATGACAGAATCTTAAAAGTAAGCCGTACTATCGCCGACCTCGCCGGTGAAGAAAATATTTCTCCTTCACATATCAGTGAAGCCATTCAATACCGAAGTCTTGACAGGACAAACTGGATGTGAAGAATGATTTGTAATTACCTTAGAATTAAGAATAAGTTTTTGTTTATATTTTTTTTAATCAAAATATTTATTTCGTTGAAGATTCCAAATTCCGTTTCAGCAGAAGTAAGCAAGGAAAAAATTACACATTATATTCTAAATCCGGAACATCCTCGTGGAAAGCACAAATCAAAATTTTTTATGAACTTTGGATTTAGAAAGAGCGAATGGAAAATTTTAGCAGATTCTTTAGTAAAGCATTGCAACGAGAAGGAATTATCTAATGTAAAGGAAAATGATTATGGAAAAAAATACATTGTAGAAGGAAGATTAAAAACTCCGGATAAAAGAAATCCTAAAGTAAGGACAATTTGGTTCATTGAAAGTAATGAACAAATTCCTAAATTTGTAACTGCTTATCCAATTTAAATCAAAATTATGATTAAAGAATTTGATCAAGTAATTCTTGATATAGATAAACCGGAATTAAATCTCAAAAAAGGAGACATTGGAACAGTCGTTATGGTTCATGATGGTGGAAAAGGATACGAGGTAGAATTTATTACTCTCGATGGGCAAACTCTGTCGGTGGAAACTTTGAAGTCAGATCAAATTCGAGAGATTAGAAAAAGAGAAATCGCTCATGTGAGAGAATTATCTTGATGATAATAATCCTTCCATTACGAATAATCAATTTATATACTCTCTTTGTCATTTCCCTTTTTCCTCTTATTAAAGTTATTAAAACTTTAAACTTCTTATCTGATAGCAGATTTTCTTTTTAAATTATTTTTTTTTCGCATTTTTTTCTTAGCAAAGATAATTCTTAATTCTGAATCAATATCCCTGTGTACTTTGCATAACTGACATTTTGATGTCCACTTTTTTTCGGATGGTTTATATTTATTTTGCTTGGGCTGAAAGTAATGTTTCGCGAGACATTCTAATTTAGGAGTATTTCTTGAAGTTGTTGGATAAATATCTATTCGGCTAATGTTATTACACCACCTTTTGTCAAAATGTGAGGATGGTCTCGATCCTCCCCTTCCGGTTCTTCCAACGTAGATACACTTTTTCTTATTCCAGAATACATAAACAAGTTGGCTCACTTTTGGAAGTTTTATCTTAAACCATTTTTCAAATTCTCCTTTCTTTTTTTTATTTCCCCATCCTTTTATTTGTCGCCCAATCTTCTTCTTAGAACTTTTTAAAAATGCTATTTTAGCTAGATTTCTGGCCAAAATGCTAGATGCCAAATCCTGTAAGTCCTTTATTGAGGCATCAATTTTTTTACGATTTAGTTTTGGTCTGCGTCCATTTTTTTTCAATCCAAGCGTCGATCTTAAATTGTAGGTTCTATCAAAAAATAACTTATCCAATTTTTTTTGAAATGTATTAAGGTGTGCCATTCTATTTTCTAAATTAAGATTAGTAAAATTTCTATTATTCCTATGGATTTATTCAGATATAATTGTTTGATGTTCAATTAATTTTTATGATCGGTCTCAACTGTTACGGCACAAAATTTTGTATTTAGAAAATAATCACAATTAAAATTCATAACAATCCAACTTTTCCTTATCATTTGAATTTTAGAAATCCTTATACTAATTTGTTAATGAATCTAAATTCTATGAAAGAGAAAATAGAAATTACGGATAAATAAAAATGAAGAACTTATTTTCATTCCCGAACTTTTCATTTACACCATAACTTAACAATAAATAAAATTATTATGACATACACAAAACTAATAAACGAAATTCAAAACTTAGCGCACGAAGATAAAGAAAATTTAAAAGATATTTTGGAAAAGTATTTAATTGATGAAAGAAGAGATGATATATACAATAATTTTCAAAAAGCGGCTAATGAATTAAAAGAAGGAAAGCTAAAGTTTACAGATAGTATTAATGGTTTAAAGAAAATGGTTTGAAAAAGAATTCATGAAAATTAGCTTTAGTAATTCATTTAAAAAAGCATTAAAGAAGATGATAAAAAACAATCCGCATCTTGAAGAAAAATTCTGGAATCGGGTAGAAATATTTATAAGTGATCCTTACAATTCAATTCTTAAAACTCACAAGCTTTCCGGTAAACTCAAAGACCTATGGAGTTTCAGAATTGACTATGACATTCGGATAGTATTCTTCTTTGCAGATAGGTGGAGTGCTGTGTTTATTGATATTGGAACGCACAAAGAAGTATATTAATAACTTTTACCATCATAGTTCAAGACAAACAAATCATAGTTATCATTTCATCATCATCACCATCATAGTTCAGACAAATTATTTTATAAGCAGCATCTCTTTCGACTGAACAAAGTCTCCAGCGTCCAGTTTATAAAAATAAAATCCGCTGCTCAAATTTTCTCCGCTAAACTTCACTTCGTATGTACCTGCATTTTGTCTCTTATCAACGATGAGAGCAACTTCGCGTCCGAATCCGTCATACACATTTAATTTCACATGAGTATTTAAGGGTAAAACATAAGTTATCTTTGTTGAAGGATTAAATGGGTTTGGATAATTTTGAGCAAGAGAAAATCCTGTCGCTTCTTCAGCCGGCTGATTAATTCCGGTCGGAACATCAATACCAATTGTATAAGAGCCGTCGTAACCGCCCGTTGCATTAGGTCCTGCGGTCATGACCAGATACTGTGGATTAGCCGTATGAAAAATACTATCAGCCGCATTTGTTGTGGGATTAGATCCGCGCCCTGAATATAAAGGCGTTCCGTAAACCGTATTGTTCACTGAGTCGAGAAAGCAAAATTGAGAAGTAACGTAAGTCGAAGAATTCAGGCGAACCTTAAAATGAATATGGGTAGCTCGTCCCTGATACCATCCGGGATAAGACAGAGTCAAACACAGCAACTCCGTTATTATCCGTTAGCTGAATTCCCCTCATGAATGTCTGTCCGACAAATGCATTATACCCTGAATAATTTCCGTCTTTATCGCAATGCCAGATATCCACCAGCACATTTGGGATCGGGTTGCAATTAAAATCAATAACTGAAAACGTCATATGAAATGCCATCCCGGGTCTGCCTTCGGTTATGTCCTGTCTCACAAGATTTGCATTCAGATAATAAGGTCCTTCGGTTAACGCAGGAGTAAGCCAGCAGCTTGCTGCATCCTCGAGTCGTTCGTTCCTTACTGACCTTGCTGTTTTATTAAATGCTCTTAAAGTATTTTGCAACGGGATCATCGACCCTAGTCCGAGTATTCCCAAACCTTTTAAAAGATTTCTTCTTTTCATGACTTCTTTTTAAATTTAAAATATATAAATAGGGGGTTTGACTTTATTGGATTTCAAAAAATTTATGTGAGAGCCGGGAAATTTTCTTTTGCTAAATTATATAAAAAAAATATTATTAATGTAAATTTTTGTAACCCGCTTTTTTAAATCTGTTCTTTATCCTGCGCAGGCTGAAGCTCTGCAGCCTTGTATTGACTTATCTTGTCGAGTTCTATTATCACTTCGCCTTCCTCGTCTTCTCCGTAAACGCTTGTAAATTTTGCTCCCCACTCTATCTCATTATATTTGTATGAAGATCTTGAATGAACTATCTGGGCGAATGTATCATCAAATCCCTTGAGTAATATGAAAAACTCCGCATCTATTTTTTTAAAATCATCTGCATTCATTCCGAATAAAGGACTGTCCTCATCAATAGGGTGGTTGACTGTCCACGTTGCCGAAAAAAAATTGATCTTGCTGTATTCAAGTTTCAGATTGTAAAATTTTCTTTGATCGTCTTCCGTGCTTGAGAGCATTACTTCTACCTCCACATCGACCATCTGATGGTCCGAGCGTTTATTTGCTATTCTAAACTGGAATCCTGTCCTGCTCTGAAACGGAGCAATGACAGCGGTATCACTGTAAATTATTTTTGCGATAGGTCTGACAAATCTCCCGTAAAGTAAACCTGTTGCCAGAGCAAGAGATAATAACCCCGCTAGCGATTCAATGGAAGAAACTATATTCGAATAGACTCCTACAGGATTAATTCTGCCGTATCCCACTGTCGTAAATGTTTGTGTGCTGAAGAAGAATTCATTCAGGAACCGGTCAAAATTGTTTGAGACGACCATACCTTCGAAATTAGAATTCTCACCCATATAATACAGTGATGCAAAAAAAACATTTACCAAGAGATACGCCGCTAAAATCAATATGCAGAATTTTATCCATGACATTGAAATAAGCCAGTGGTAAACACTGAATGATTCGTAGAAAGGCAGTCCTGTCCTGCGGACATTAAATGTTCCGTCTCTGTTAATTACACGATGCTCATCTATGACCTTTGTTCCTAAACCCAGGTCTATAACTTCCTTTTTTTTCGATGTAAGAATGTTTTTTTTTGAACTCATTTAAAATAATTTCTAGTATAAATTTTTTTATTAAATCTTAATCTTCTTATTTCTCTCTGAGAAGGACTGAAGGCTTATATACTTTTCTTATAAGATTATACTTCTCAATTGTATTTTTTTGTATATGCTCTATGGCTTCGTCTACCGAATCAGTAAGAATAAACAGCTTCAGGTCTTCCTCGCTAATTGTTTTTTGCTTAACGAAATCGTCCAGCAGCTCCGTAAGGTTCTGCCAGTATTCTTTGCCGATTATTACGACAGGGAAGTTTGATATTTTTTTTGTCTGAATTAATGTAAGAGTTTCAAAAAGCTCATCCATAGTTCCCGCTCCTCCGGGCATTACAATGAAAGCATAGGAATATTTCATCAATATAACTTTTCTTACAAAGAAATATTTAAACGTAACCCACTTATCCATGTATGGATTCGGATCCTGCTCAAAGGAAAGCATTATATTGCAGCCGACTGACTTGCCGCCCGCCTCTTTGGCGCCTTTATTTGCAGCCTCCATGATCCCGGGACCGCCGCCTGTCATTACAGTAAAGCCAATCAGGCTCAGCCTTCTTCCCAGGTCATAAGCAATTTCATAAAATTTATGCTGGTGTGCAATTCTTGCAGAGCCGAAAACAGTAACGCACGGTCCGACAAAATGGAATGCACGGAATCCTTTTATGAATTCAAACAAAACTTCAATCATAAATTTAAATTCTTCGAATCTCGGTCGCGGTCCTTCAAGAAAATATTTTTCTGATTCGGAGGGAGGTATCTTCTTTGCTTCGGATGCTTTCTCCGATTCCGGAGCTGCAGTGTTTTCCATAAATTAAGAAATTGATTTGGCTAAAATACAAATTTATGGAATTAAGATTAAGTTATTTTAAGATATAAAAATATAAAAATATAAAAATTAAAAAATTATTAATTGCTCCTGCCGAAATCCGAAACAATTAATGCAAAATCTTAAATATAACTTTTGTGTGTATTAACAATCTTTAATGTAGCTTAATATTTTCCTTAAAAGTATCTTATCGGTCTCACTTTTAATTAACTTTTGTAAAGAATATTTTACTGTCATAAAATTTAATAAAAAAATTATGAATGAAGATAATAACAAAGTTATTGTCTCCAATAAAAGCGGGTTCAAATCTGAGATAACCTCAAGAGGACATTTTGTTATATCAGATGAACCGGCAGAAGCAGGCGGGGGCGATGCCGGCATGAGCCCTTATGAACTCTTACTCGCGGCTCTCGGCTCCTGCAAAGCAATGACAGTAAGAATGTATGCAAAGAGAAAAAATTATCCGCTTAAAGATATTTCTATTGCTCTAAGCCACAGCAGAATTCATGCCGAAGATTGTGCAGACTGTGAAACAAAAATAGGAAGGATAGACAGCATAGATGTGGAACTGACTTTTACGGGTGAGCTGGACAGAGAACAAACACAACGACTGCTTGAAATTTCCGAAAAATGTCCGCTGCACAGGACAATACTTTCCGAAATGAAAATTAATTCCATCATAAAAACTTGAAAGTTTTCTATTCAGATAAATTTACTTTTCCGGTTCCGGATGTTCACAGGTTTCCTGTCAATAAATACAAACAGCTCAGGGATATTTTACTCGGGGAAAAAATTTTATCATTAGATGAACTCTATGAACCGAAGGTCGCAACGAAAGAACAGATATTGCTTGCTCATACACAGGAGTATTTTGAATCCTTTGAATCGGGGACTATAAAGTCGGATGAAAAAGCAATACGCCGTCTTGGATTTCCATGGAGTCATGAACTTTATCTGAGGTCGCTTGCATCTGTAGGCGGTGCGATAGAATCTGCCGTCGCCGCTATGAAGGAAGGTGTATCCGGTAATTTAGCCGGGGGTACTCATCATGCATTTGCAGGTCACGGCGAGGGATTTTGTGTGTTCAATGATTTTGCAGTTGTTTCTCTTTATCTTCAGAAAAATAATCTTGCAAAAAAGATTGCCGTCATTGACCTTGACGTTCATCAGGGAAACGGCAGTGCGCAAATACTGGCGGAGAATAAAGATATATTCATATTTGATATGCACGGAAAAAATAATTATCCATTTAAGAAAATTCCTTCGACTCTTGACGTTGAGCTTACCGATAAAATGGAAGATGAAGAATATTTGAAGCTGCTTACTGAAAACATACAAAGAGTTTTTGAGTTTAATCCTGAAATAATTTTATACCAGGCAGGCATTGATCCGCTTTCAGAAGATTACCTTGGAAGATTATCACTTACAAAAGAAGGTCTGATGAAAAGAGACAGGATAGTTTTGTACGAAAGTAAAAAGAGAGGAATACCTGTCAGTATGGCTCTGGGCGGCGGTTATTCACGTCCGATTGAACATACCCTTATTGCATACTGCGGGACATACAAAACGGCAAAAGAAATATTCGGTTAACATAAGAAATCCCGCCGTTGCACCAATAGCGGCGGGATATATAGAAGCGCCTGTTGACCCGGAGTTTACTGAAACTTGTGTTGACTTAGTAGTTTTATTTTTAACTATAAAATTTTATTTCAAAAGTACCATACGCTTTGTATCAATAATATTCCCGCCAGCCTCCAATCTATAAAAATAAATCCCGCTGGAAAAATTTGAACCATCAAAATCAATTTGATAACTTCCCACATTCTTATTTTGATTAACTAAAGTTGCAACTTCACTTCCCAATACATTATAAACTTTCAAAGTAGTAAAATGATTTTCGATTAGCGAATAACGAATAACTGTCTTCGGATTAAACGGGTTCGGATAGTTTTGAGATAAATAATATTTTTCAGGTACTGTATTTTGATATGAACTGAACCCGGTAAGAATTCCTCCGGTTGTGGTTTTCAAAATATAGTCTCCGTAAACCGCAATATATCCGATATCAGGAGTCGGAAATTGAACAACGCTATAATAATTATTATCTGAATATTGAATTTCCCAATTGCTCCCGCCATTGGAAGTATAGAGAACTTTTCCATCGACACTAGTGACGTATCCTTGGTTTTGATTTGTAAATTTAACGGTTGTGAGAATGGAAGTTACATTAGAAATTTGCTGCGACCATTCATCACCGCTGTTTGTAGTTTTAAGTATCGTTCCTGAATCACCACAGGCATATCCTGTATTGGAATTAAGAAAATATATTGAAAGTAGTCTGTTTAATGTTCCTGAGCTTTGTAAATTCCATGTAAGACCTTCATTTGTTGTCCGGGAAATTCCTCCATCCGAGCCTGCAACATAGCCTGTATTACTATTGATGAAATAAATTGAATAGCCCGTTGCGACGTTCGTATTTTGTACATTCCAGTTTAATCCACCGTCAGTTGTTTTAGTAACATAATCCATTGTAGCATATCCGGTATTTTCATCTGTAAAAAATAAAGATGCGCTAAAATGATTTAATGAAGAATTTGAAATTTCAAACCAGTTTTCTCCTGCATTAATTGTCTTAAGAATTTTATTGCTCGCAAAATCTCCTCCTCTCATGGCATAACCTGTATTTACAGTTGGAAAGAAAATTGAGAAAATAAAATTACCGGAACCTGTACCAGAACTTTTTTCGCTCCATGCCTGTCCCTCATTGGTAGTTTTTAAAATCGCTCCATAATCATCACCCATATATCCAGTTGTTTGATTAACAAAACACATCGATGTAAACCATCTGTTTTCAGAACTGGGTAAATCTATCCAGTCTGTTCCGGCATTAGTTGTTTTCAAATAGATGCTGTCTCCAATAGCATAACCGGTATTTGCATCCGTAAAGTATACTGCCCTCAAACTATATCGAGATGAAAAATTATATTGGTATCTTCCGGAACTTAAAGTATCCCAGAGAATTCCTCCATTCGTTGTTTTGACAATCTTATATCGATCACCAACTGCATATCCTGTATTGTCATTTACAAAATAAACAGAACGATAATAAGGAGAAAAGGGAGCAGATTGAAGTGTCCAGCTGTTTCCCATATTGGTTGTTTTTAAAATTTGAGAAGCGTTTCCTACGACATATCCTGTATTAACATTGTTAAAATAAATGGCTCTGGTTTCTGTTTGAAAACCAAAAGAAAGCGAATCCCAATTCAATCCTCCATTGGTGGTTCTTCGGAAATCATTACCGGTTGCATATCCTGTTTCATCATTAAGAAAAGTAATAGCTGTATACTTGAAGTAATTACCATTTAACTGTGTAAACCAGTTAGCTCCGCCATCAGTTGTTTTCAAAATTCCATGATAACCCGATGCATAACCTGTATTTGCATTAGTAAAGTACATTGATAAAATCCAATATGATGGATTTGAGAAAACAATATTCCAGTTCTCTCCGCCATTAGTTGTTTTCAAGATTCTTCCTCTATATGTAGGAGTATATGTGTATCCTCCGATATATCCTGTATTTGCATCAACAAAATAAACCGAATATAATACTGCTGAACTATCCGTCGTTTGGGTAACCCAATTTTCTCCGGCATCAGTAGTTTTTAAAATAGTATTGGATCCAACAGCATAACCTGTATTTGGATTTACAAATTGAATTGATAGCATTACATCCTTGTTATATAGTGAAAAATTTTGTTTAAACCAACCTGATTGTGCGATAAGATTTTGAGATATAAAAATGAGAAGGGAATAGACTAAGAATACAAATAACTTTTTGTTTTTCACTTTGAACCTCCGTTTAATTCTAAAAAATTTTTAAAGAGCGAATGAAAAGAATTAAATTATTACAACTGCCCGAATTAAAATATTTGTGGGATATATAATGAATCTGTATAAATTGTATAACTTATCTATAAGCTATATTATGAAGGTTAAGTGGTTTAACAAAGATAAAGAAATCTTCTTTTGAAATCAAACACAATTTCGATTTTGAATTAATTTTCTAAGTACACGACAATATTTTAGTAACCTCATTAAATTCAAGATCGTTGTAAATACTCCCGGATAAGAGCTTTCTAATAAATGTAGTTAAGTAATCAAAGCCGCATCGGAAAATACTTTTTTGCTTTCTGCCATGATTCTTAATTCTGATCTTGATGGTTTCACTTATCCACAACCCGAGCAATACACACCAGGTATAAGCTATACTAATCAACACAATTAATTTTTTTATTTTTTCTAAATTTGTCATATGTGTATCTTCAAAATTAAATCCCCTTGTCTTAAATGCTCCGAACATATTTTCTATTGTCCATCTCATTTGATATTTTTCCAGAGAGTTTATGTTGCTCTTACTGCTTACAACTATACAAAATCCTTTACTGGATTTCATTCCTGAAACATACATATTAAATCCTAATATATTTACAGGTTTTGGATAATCCATTTTTACATTCTCTTTACAATATCTGAACAAATACTCTATTGTTCTGCGATGCTTTTGAAGAGAACTTCCTGCTTTTATTTGTTTTGGGATTCTTATATGAAATTCGATTTGATTGGATATCAAATATCTAAACCAGTTAACCCCGATAAACTCCCGATCGCCCAACAATCCCAATATTCTATCTTTCCCAAGAAGACGGATTGCCTTCTGTATTAATTCTTTTCTTTCCTGTGTACTTGAAGAACCACCTTTATCTAATAACTCCCAGTAAAGAGGAAAACTGTTATTCTTATAGATTATTCCTAACATTAATATGTTAATATTGGAGTTACCAAATTTCCAATTCGTTCGATCTATTACCAAATAGTATTTGGATTGACTTGATAACAAACCTAATACGAAACGTGAATATTCATCGTAATTCATTTGATATAACTTAAAAAATCTTTGGATCATTCTATAATTTGATTCGCTCTTGGCACCCGTATTCATTAATAACGAAATACGATTTAATTTAACAGATGCCGTTAGTATCATTACTGTCACAAAATTTGTTAAAAACTTTGTTCGACTTTTATTCCATTTAAAATTTGATTGAATTATTGATCTTAATTTATTAATATAGTACTGTTTCATAATCTGGTCTCCTTTTTTGATGGTTTAATTATTTTCAGGTAATTTTATTTCAAAAATAGGGTGCCAGATTTTATTTTTTAATTCAAATTTTTTGTCGTGTACTAAGATTAATTTTCACAGGTGGAGGATAGCTGTTTTTTGTCATCCCCGAGTGCTCCTATCGGGGATCCATTCACAAATCAAAAATCGTAAATCCAAAATCTCAGATAAATATTATTGGATGACCCAGAGGGTACCCAGCATTCCTGATCGGCAATCCCGAGGAAATTGCGGGAAAAATACTTCGACACAGTACAGCTCTCGGCGGAATTTCCCGAGTTACTTTTCAGATGGATAACGCTGAACTTACACACGACCCGTTATTGCATGCGATAGAGCTGATCGGTACGCGCGTTAAGCCATTGGTAAATCAACTGGCGAAATAAAAAACAATAGTAACCTTGTAAAAATCTTTATCTTTAAAGACCTCTACCCAACAAACTATGAATCCTCTTGAAAATTTTCTCAATGAACTTGAACTCCTGGTCGGACATATTGATGTTTCCGAGAAGCAGGTTTATGAATTAATAAAAGATTACAAACATTCTCATCTTGAAATTTCCTTAGACCAGTTATTCAATCATTCATCAGATAACTATTCAAATCTTATAATAAAATCCGTATTCATATTAGGGCTCTCTTACTTCGAAGATTTTCTCGGCAGGTGCACAGATCTCATTTTCAT
>JBBRTN010000007.1:0-15502 GCA_038244395.1 Ignavibacteria bacterium | reverse complement strand
TTTTCAATAAAAATTCTCGAGCCGCATAAACAAATCTCTCCCTGATTTCTGAATGATGACTGAATTGTCGTCTTCATCATTTCATCATAGCTGCTGTCGGCAAAAATTAAATTGGGATTTTTTCCACCGAGCTCGAGTGAAAGTTTTTTAAACATAGGCGCTGCAACTTTTGCAATCTCTTCTCCGGTCTTCGTTCCTCCCGTAAATGTTATCGCTTTTATTTTCGGATGTGCTACTATTGCCGCGCCCGCCCTGTAGCCGTGACCGTGAATTATATTCAGCACGCCCCGCGGTAATTTTGCCTCGATGCAAAGTTCTGAGAGAAGGAATGCGGTTAGAGGAGTTATCTCTGATGGCTTTGCTATAACACAATTACCGGCAGCAAGAGCCGGCGCTATTTTCCAGGTGAATAAATACAAGGGAAGATTCCACGGCGATATCGCTCCGACAATTCCCAGCGGCTGTCGCAGGGTATAATTCAATGCGACATTGTCTGTCATGTGCGACTCACTTGAAAATTGTGTTATAGCCGAGGCGAAAAATTCAAAGTTCTTAATTGCCCTGGGTATATCAACACTCTTTGCAAGCCATACGGGTTTTCCATTATCCATACTTTCAGCCTGAACGAACCTTTCTAAATTCTTTTCCAGTAGATTCGCAATCTTCATTAAAAATTCCGACCTGACTTCGGCAGTGGTGGCTGACCATTCCGGATATGCCTTCTCTGCTGACTCGACGGCGAGCCGCACATCCTCTTCATTGGAGTCGGGTATCATTGTGAATACTTCGCCCGTTGCAGGATTATGAACATTGATGTAATCACTGGAATACGGCGTTGTTAATATTCCGTCAATGTAGTTTTTTAATTTATCCATCTCTCTTATTCTAATTCTTATTCTTAATTAATTTATCTCCTCCATTACAGTCCTAAACGCTACAAACTTATCCTTGTATTTATCAGTATGTTCTTTTTGAAATCCGGTGGCAAATTCATTTTGATATTTTTCATATTCATCCATGGAATTAAAAAAGTACTGAATGGAATAAGTATTACCGTCTTCTTCATCCGATCTGATTTTAAATATCCTGTTATTTATAAGCAGGCCTGTAGAGAGAACATCCGGAATATGTTTTGACTTCATCCATTCAAGCCATTCGTCATTGACAGATTTATCTATATTAATTGTGACATTATAAAGAATCATATTTAAAATAATTTTTTTAAAATCAATTAATAAAACTTTACAGGCATTGTGTCCGTCCTCCGTCAACAGTCAGATTTATTCCGTTAATATAGCCGGCAAATTCGGAAGCAAGAAATGTTACTGCATATGCAAGTTCTTCCGGCTCTGCAAATCTTCCTGCAGGAATTTCCTTCATCCATTCTGCTTTAACTTCATCTGTACTTTTCCCGGTTGTCTTTGCTTTGCTTTCGAATAATGAAAATAATCTCTCTGTTTTTGTCGCGCCCGGAAGGATATTGTTAACTGTGATCCCGAATGGAGCCAGCTCTCCTGCCAGTGTCTTTGCCCAGCCCGCTACAGCAGCGCGGATTGTATTTGAGACTCCAAGTCCTTTTATCGGCTGCCTGGCTGAAGTAGAAATAATATTTATTATTCTTCCGTACTTTTCTTTTTTCATTCCTTCAACGACTGACTGAACCAGTATCTGATTACATATAAGATGATTTGAAAATGCCTGTATAAATTCTGTCGTGTCTGCATTGATTGCATCTCCGGCTTTCGGTCCGCCTGTATTGTTGACCAGAATGTGAACGGGAGGATGCTCCGAAACAAAGTTATGTAATTTCTTCTTTAATTCTTCCGGCTCTGAAAAATCCGCAACGATAAAATTATGGTTTTGATTTTTTGATGCAGGCATTTCCCTTAATACTTTTCTTAATGATTCTTCATTTCGCGCAATCATAATAACACTCGCGCCCGAAGCGGCGAGCTGAATTGCTGTCGCTCTTCCGATCCCCTGAGAGCTACCGCAGACTATTGCCCTTTTATTTGTTAAGTCTATTTTCATGAATATTATTTTTGTAGTGTGTTTAAATTAGCAGTATAATTAAATCCCAGTTTTAATTTTAATTCATCCGGAAGCGCCGGTAATGCAGAACGCGGAATAAGATAAGTCGAGAGGTCAAACAAATCCTTGAATACTTTGTGCTTCTCCGCAGTCTGCATCAGGTAATAATGCCCAGAAGAACCTCCCGTACCTACTTTAGCGCCTATCATACGATGCACCATTAGCGCATGTTTATATCGCCATGTTGTAAAGAGTTCATCTACATCCACCAAATATGTGAGAAACCTGAAAGGCAAATGAAGTATCGGCTCGTCTCTGTAAAGGTTTATGAACAATGCTGCAAGTGTAGACTTATATGACAATCTTCTCAAACCCTGTTTCATAAGTTCATTATGCTTGTCTTCATTCAGAAGAGCATCGAATTTCTCTTTTGTGTTTTCAAATTCTTTTAATTGTTTCGCTCTCTTCTCATCGCTCAGGCTTGGGTTATTCAAAATTATCTGTCTTTCATTTTCTATCATTCCCCCGACTGCGCTTTCGTAATGATTCCAAAAATCAAAATTGTCAATCTTCAGAAAGGGAATCCGAGACAGCCATTTATCCACTGCTTCAAAAAGCGAGATGGTCTCATGTGAATCTATCAGCATCTTCTGATGCTCATCGGAAACACTTGTGTAATAATTTTTATTGTCATATTTCACCCGGTTTTCCATATTCAGTCCCAGCATGTTCTCTATCAGTCGAAACTGAAAACTCTGAAACCCTGAAGCGGGAATTAAAAAATCCCGGAACTCGAGGAAATCAAGCGGAGTCATTGTTTCCAGGATATTTAATTGCTCGATAAGAAGTTTCTGGATCGTTGTTATTCTTCTCAGCCTCGAAACGGCTATGCCGATATTTCTCTCATCTATATTTTCTTTCAAAAACATTTCAAGTATGGAGTTCAGCTCATGAATAATCTGTTTAAACCACAGCTCGTATGCCTGGTGAACAATAATGAAAAGCATTTCATCATGAGCATGGTGTCCGTATTCATCACTCTTTGGAGCCTGGCTAGTCAGTAATTTTTCAAGATGGAGATAATCCGAATAGTAAATCGGCGGATAAGGTTTTTTCATATGATTTTTTTATTATCTTAAAATAAAACTATTCAATGATTTTTAAAAGTTATTAAAAGTAAATTTTTGTGTAATCGCATTGCATAATAATTAATGTTACCGTGTTTAAATAGTTTAAAGAAAAAACGGTAACATAACATTATGAGTAAAAAATTAAGGAGAGAATATCAAAATATCTTAAAAAGATTATTGAAAGATATAGTGAGAGGAAAAGGTAAGAGAAAAATATTGGACGAGCCGGATAAAGTTTTCACTATAATTAAAGTTAATGATTATATGCTAACGATTGATTAAAAATATATGCTGAAGTTTCCTTTAATATTAAAAGGCGTTCCGGGTGTAAAATTAAGTTCTGATACCGGATTTGATTCAAACTTAAGTCTTGATTCGGTATCAAACTGAGCTTCATTCCAGGTCTGGTTGTCCAGCAGGTTTTGTATACTTAATCCAATTTCATATTTACTGTTAATACTATAATTCAATACCGCATCCATTACAAAATATCCTTTTGCAATAACGGAATTATCTTCATTTGCCGGTCTGTCATCAAGATACCTGTAGCCTAATCTTCCGCTTATACCGTTTGCCAATTTTACTGACATCCCTCCGACGCTTGTAAACACTGGAGCCAGCGGAATCCTGTTTGCCGCTTCGGGCTCATCAATAAATTTTCCCTTTGCATAATTAAGATCAAGATCTGCCCAGAGCCATCTGTTGAATTGATATCTTCCGGTAAAATCTATTCCAAGCCTTCTTGTTTTTCCACTCGGCTCCACAACTCCTTCATCACCTACATAGACAAATTCACTTTGTAAATTTAATCCCCACAAACTTGTGCTTAATAATGCGCTACCAAGTGTAAAGGTTGTTCCAACTTCGTAGCCCAGTGCTGCCGGCAGTGTGTTTTCATTTTTCTCAACTACTACAACTCTTGCATCATTTGAATGAAATCCAATTCCTGTCTTTAAATAAAACTGTGTCTTCGGACTTGAATTATAAAATATATTTAATTTTGGTCCGATCCTGATATCATTCACGTCGCCGGAATTAGTATCAATAAGTTTATCAGTAAGATTGAAATTAAAATAATCAACCCTGACGCCTGGGTTTATTATAAAATCCGATATATCAATTGACTCATTTAAATAAGCAAAAATATTTTCCTGCAGGATTTTTCCAGCAGTCACAAAATCAAGAAATTGCCTGTGGTACGTATGCGCTAAATATATGGAATCAATATTATCAACTCTTGCTCCGACTCCCAGAGTGGTATTAAAATTTGTCTCACCTGCATTATTTAAAAAAGAGAACGTACCTTTGTAACCGTATATACTCCTCTTTTCATACTGATTGATTTCATCTCCGTTTAGTGAATCATTCAGAAAAAATGTGAAATTTGAATACAGGTTAAATCCATACCTGGTATAATAAAGCTGGTTCGTTAATGTGCTGCGGTTTCCGGTTGCATTTGAAATCATTAAATTAAAATTAGTCCTGAATGTATTTCCTCCTTCTGTATTATCAACGCTTCCGAATCTGCCGATAATATTTTCCTCGACAGCACGTGTAGGAATTTGACCGGAAGCATCCCAGTGAGAATAAAAGGTGGAACCTGTCAGAGATAAAATTGTCTTGTTCGAAAGTAATCCGTAATATTTTCCGAACACATTCAGCCGGCTGAATTTTTGCGGGCTGTCAAAATATCCGTCGGCATATGAATATTCCGAAGCCACGTATAAATTTTCTTTTTCCTTCGATAAAAGGTGAGAATTTTTTCCAAGCACGTTAAGCATCACGAGTCCCCTGTAAGAATTATAATTTCCTATCTCGAGCAGTCCCATACTTTTACCGATAGAATTTTTTGAAGTAAAATCAACAGAGCCGGAAGTCGCGAGATCGCCAAACTTTGAATAATAAGGACCCTTGTAAACATCAAAGGAGCCGATCGTCTCGGGAATTACAAAATGCATATCAGCATAACCCTGTCCGTGAGCGTGCGATGTCATATTTACAGGCATCCCGTCAATTTGAATATTAATATCCGTCCCGTGGTCTATATCAAATCCCCTGAGAAATAATTGCTCGGCTTTTCCGCCACCCGCATGCTGAGCGATGAATAATCCGGGAACAAGTTTCAAAAGATCCTGTGCAGTACTTGTCGGTCTTAAAATCATATCAATCGGGCTCACAGTAATTTTCCCGTAGTCTGAGGTAGCAGTGACGTCAATCTGTGAAATCGTAAGTGCGTTGTCGATTAAATATGTTATTGGCGTCGCAGTTTCATCACTCGCTAAAGTGACGTCTACTGTATTTGATTTATATCCTATATATTCAATCTTAATTTTATAGCTGCCCGAAAAAAGATTTGAAAAATTATATTCACCAAGGATATTAGTCGAAGTTGACTGATTGAAATTTACCAGAGTCACAATAGCCGATGAAAGAGGCAGCTTTGATTCGCTGTCATACACTTTTCCATGTATACCTGATGTTTGTCCAAATGCAATACCACCGGAAATAAAAATAAATACTGCAATAATAATTTTTGTAAATATGTTCATATATTTTATTTTAATATTGTTTAAAAAACTAAAAAACAGATAAGGGTATTGCTCAAAGAAAAATTATAAGACTTTAAAGCCTTTGACAGGGCTTTTATGCAATATATTTTGCAGAGGCTTAAATATCAGACCTCCGGATATATACAGTCTTACCGGTAATTCTTTTAAATAATTTTTAAGTGTGGTATGAAATCAGGAATGGAATTTCGGCGGTCTGAAAGTAGGGTTTTCAAAACCAAAATGGAAAAGGAATTTTTCTGCGCAGTAGTATTTCCCTGCGGAGAAATCATGAAAAACTATACTGCAAGGAATCAAAAATAAACTAATCGCTGCGGCAATGTTTATTTCTAAATCAGATTTCCTTTCGTAATAATTCTTATGATCGAAATTTATTTTTACAAAACTAAAGTTACTTTCATTAAACTTGTGGTCGATCTGAGCATGCCTTAAATATTTTTCCATATAAGACAATTCGCTGTCATTTTTTATTCTGAAATTATTAAGCAGAATAATAAATGAAATGGCGAAAACAAAAATTACGGATAAATATTTTAAGTATTTTTTTATCATCTTACTGTCATGCTTTTTTAAACATTAAACATTAAAACCAGATTCTTTCAACTGTCCAGTAGAATGCAATAACGGCTATCATTATTGATAAAGGGACGACGATTCTTTTGTGATACCACGGTTTTTGGCTGAACCATTTACCGATTACGAAATAAGCAATTAAAATAATTGATGCCTGTCCAAGCTCCACACCGATTGTAAAGGTAACAAGCGCAGTTACAAACTCGGATTTGGGAAGTCCTAATTCCTTTAAACCGCTTGCAAAACCCAGCCCGTGAATCAGTCCGAATAAAAAAATTATTACTATTCTCCACGGCTTGACATCTTTTGCAAAAACATTTTCAATGGCAATGAACATTATTGAAATCGCGATTATCGGCTCTACTATTGATGACTGTACAGTTAGTATTTCATAAGTGGAAAGTGTCAGAGTAATTGAATGAGCGATGGTGAAGGCTGATGCCTGTATAAAAACGGTTCTTAAATTCGGACTTAATAAATATATACCGAAGATAAAAAGTATATGATCAATGCCTGTAGGAAGTATGTGCGTGAAACCAAGTTGTAAATAAACCCATCCAACCTCAACTCTTGAGACTTTGCTGAGGTCTATCGGGTGTGCAATCAGGGAAGCGGTAAGATTTACTATTAATACTAAAGCAGCAAAAAATATAATTAAAAAAAATCCTGAGGATATTCTTTTTTCCATTAATTAGTTAGCAGAATATAAAGAATCATAGTATGGATTTATATTTATTGCAAAATCTGAATACTCTTTTGCCTTGTCTGTATCTCCAAGCTTCTCAAAAATCTTGCCGGCGTGATAATACATAAGCGGATCCTTTGTGCCCAATCTCAAAGCCTGGCCGATATTCTTACCGGCTTCATCATAGTTACCAAGTTTATAATTCGTCCAAGCCAGAACGTGATAAGTTTTAATACTTTGTGAGCCATTGTCCAGTGAGCGTTCCGCATCTTTCAGCGACTCTTTTAAATTTCTGTTATGGTCTGCATTAAATAAAGCAAGATCTAAATCGGTATCAACACCCTTCTCCTTAAACATCGTGATTATAAATTTTACTTTCTGATATTGCTCTTCGGCTTTCTCTTTGTCACCGGTCAAAGCATATAAATCACCCAACGCGATCAGGTATTCCGCAAGAGAATTTTTTTCAAGAGCTTTGTTATATAATACGATTGCTTCGGCATATTCTTTTTTATTTACTTTTACTTTTGCAAGACCTCCGTATCCGTGAACATAATTTGGAAAATCCTTTATGACAAATTCATAAATCTTCTGAGCTGTTTCCACATCTCCTTTGTTATAAAACAAATTACCCAGCTGCACTCTGCACCAGGCTGTATTTTCTGCTGCCGGCGAGCCGGCGGTAACAGCTAATTTCATTGCATCTATTGCTCCCTGAGTGTCTCCGTGTAATTCCCTTACATAAGAAACCCGTGAGTATGAACTCAGATCGGGCCTGGTATCAACCATCTTCTGTATGCTTTTGTCAGCTACATCATACATTCCCAATTCCACCTGAGCATCTACAATAACGCCGTAGGTATAAGCACTGTAGGGGTTTAATTGTAATGCTTTTTGACCTAACTCCAGTGCATCTTTGAAATGATGTTTTGACAAATAAACCGAGCCGAGCTCAGACATCGCTAAAAAATTATCTGGTTCATTTTTTATCGCCCTGTTGAGTACATCTTCAGCAAGCGAATAAAATTCGGGATCATAAGACTCTCTTGCTTTCTGAATATATGCGGCGCCAAGCTTTATCAGCAGTTTTGAATTATCAGGATAAGTCACTAACTGCTCCTGAAGTGTCGTTATAAATTTATCCGCAGATGAGTTAACATTACCGTTGCTTAAATAAGCTATATCGTTTTCATACATGCCTGTAGAATATTCCCTTGTATTAGTTTTATAGTCATAAATTTTCCAGGAAACTGCCACTATTACTAAAACAGAAAGGCTTATAATAATTATTTTTTTCATTTTGATTAAATTTATTTGCTTGGGGGCCGTTTTAATACGACCCCTTTGCAAATTAATAATTTATTTTAATAAAGTCATCTTCTTTGAATTTACACCCGATGAAGTTTCGAGTTTTACAAAATACGTTCCCGAAGCTACAGCTTTTCCATCATTATCGAGTCCGTCCCAGACTACAACTTTTTCACCCGCAGCTAATTTTTCGTTTACAAGTGTTCGGACTTCTTTTCCAAGAATATCATAAACTTTCAACACTACATCATCTGCTTTTGTTAAATTGTATTTTATCTGTGTCGAAGGATTGAATGGATTAGGATAGTTCTGTAAAAGATCATACCCTGTTGGATTTATATTCTGCCCCTGACTTGTAATTGCTACAATTGTACCGTGTGTATTCGTATATCCTTCGTTTGGAGCTGCCATGTACGGAAACGTTGAAGCAAACTCTTTATCGTTTCTCTGAACTGCATCTCCAAGCTGAGCATTTATTCCTGTACTGAACGGCGGTCCTAAAAGAACTCCCGCTACTACTCTGAGAGATACGTCAATAACATCATCTTTTAATCTTCTGCCGTTTGGAAATCCTGCAACATCTCCCCCAATAACTCCAAGTCGGTTTTCATTTGCAAACGGAACCGGGGCAATACCAAGATTAATTCTCAGCTGCTCTGATGGAGTTCTTAGATCCTGTGGTCTTTGATTCAATCCTGCTACTCCGGTCAAAAATACTGCAACCAGATCTGTCCTGTTAGTTGTAGGTATATTATCGGTTACCGGGTAAAGAGTATTAATTATTCCGGCAAGTTCAGGACTCGTAACATAATTTAAAAACTGTGCATCATTAAGAGGAACTGAAGCATTCCATTTATCTTTCTGACTTAACGGAAGAACAACTTCATTTACTAAAGGCATTCCCAATCGTGAAACATAAACCCAGTTACCTGTTCCTGATCTGGTCCCGTCATTGTTTATAACAGTTGTAGTTTTTCTGCTGGCTGTAGCCCAGACTCCGACGATAGCGTTTGAGTCGGTCGCAACAGGATTCGGGCTTCCGTTTCTTGTAACTTGTGCTATAGGAACTTTGATGCAAATCGAATGAACATTATATCCGGCTAAAGCATCTTTTCCACCGCCGGCATTTCCGGGTGCGCCTGGTCTGATTTTTAATAAATCAAATGCAGCTCCCAGATCAACAAAGAAAGCATCATCTGTAGGTCCGCAGAAAACTTTTCCTCCGCTGTTTGGCAAATCTTTTACGGCTTCTGTCATCAGCTGAGGATAGTTTGACATTGATGAAGGTCCTGCATAATTAGGATCAGAGTGATCATTACCTCCGACATAACAAGGCGGAACCGGTAATGCAGATGAAGTCCATTGTGTTACTCCATTGACTACTCTTTTGACTACGTATGTTTGTTTTACATTTAAATCAGGATCCGTCAGACTTGTTACATCACCCGTATTGTATAAAAATGTATTTCCATTTCCTACAATATCCGTAAATTCAAACTGATAACTTATGTGATCAATTCTGTCACCTATATTATCAAGTTTTATTTCATAAAGAACATCTGTGCCGAATTTATTAAAATTCGGTCCGCCGGCAGGTTCTTCCAGCGGATTGTAACTTGCAATGATGCAGAGCATGCCGGGATCATCAGCCGGTCTGAACGCGTACACGTCAGTGTTGTCTGCAACAGGATCCATAGAGATAATAGGAGCTTCCCTGTGACTTGATGCAGTAGTGAATTGCGATGTTGAGATCAGTGCAGCACCAATCAATAGTATCGCTAATCCTGAAAATAAATAAATTTTCCTGTACATTTTTTTTCCTTTTCGTTTGTTTTGTAAATAATGTGAGTTAATTATTAATAGATAAACGAAAAGTCTTCTGAAGTGGATTTTATAAAAAATTTACAAACTGTCTTTATGATGTAATTTTATTAATTTTGGTGAAATAAAAGATAAGGTAGAACGGTTTGTCAAACCGTTCTGCAAAAAAACAATCATGTCAGAAGAAAAAATTATTGTCCGGGGATGTAAAAACTCATTGGCATCCGGAGAGTTTTTTTTGAAGAGCCTGCAAATAAAATTGCAAAAGGGCTGAAGTCTGCCTCAGATGGACTTGGTCAAGCGATCGACAGACTGAACTTTTATATTTACAGAGTATGAGGTAAATTATCCAGATGCAAAAAAAGACTTGAGAAAGCAAAAAAATTTTACTCGGATTGTACCCGTAGAACGGTTTGCCAAACCGTTCTACAACCCTTTACCAGCCACCATCGGCATCTCTATACCAAACTTCTTTCTCTCCTCCAGCGCAAGTTCATATCCTGCGTCTGCGTGTCTCACTATCCCCATACCGGGATCGTAAGTAAGACATCTTTCCAGTCTTTCTTCGGCATCCTTGCTTCCATCAGCCACTATTACCATTCCGGAATGAATCGAATTACCTATACCTACTCCGCCTCCATGATGAAGTGAGACCCAGCTTGCTCCGCCTATACAATGTAAACCGAAATTTAAGACAGGCCAGTCTGCAATTGCATCCGAGCCGTCCAGCATCTTTTCAGTTTCACGATTTGGCGATGCCACGCTTCCGCAGTCAAGATGGTCTCTGCCTATTACAATTGGTGCCGAAACAGTTTTATCCCGTACTAAATCATTAAATAATTGTCCTGCTTTCGCTCTTTCACCGTACCCAAGCCAGCATATCCTTGCAGGTAATCCCTGAAAATGAATTTTTTCTCTTGCTGCCTTAAGCCATTTGTGTAAAAGTTTATTTTCCGGGAATGCATTAATTATTGCTGCATCCGTCTTATAAATATCTTCCGGGTCACCCGAAAGTGCAACCCATCTGAACGGGCCTTTGCCTTCACAAAATAATGGACGTATATATTCGGGAACGAACCCCGGAATTTCAAAGGCGGATTTGAAACAATTGTTGTATGCTTCTCCCCTCAGATTATTCCCGTAGTCAAAAACTATAGAGCCTCTCTGCATAAATTCCCACATTGACCTGCAATGAATCACGGCAGTTTTCCTGGATAGCTCCTGATATTTTTGCGGGTCGGATTTTCTTAACTCAATTGCTTTCTCAAAGCTCATTCCCATCGGGACATAACCGTTTAGCATGTCGTGTGCTGAAGTCTGGTCAGTTACTACATCCGGAATAATATTTCTCTTTAAAATTTCAGGAAGCACTTCACCTGCATTCCCTGTAAGTCCGACAGACCTCGCAATTTTATTTTTCTTGGCATCGAAAATTAATCTGAGCGCTTCATCTAAATCATCTGTCATTATATCACAGTATCCTGTGTCAATTCTTTTTTGAATTCTGGACTTATCAGAATCGACACCAAGAAATGCAGCGCCGTTTAATGTTGCAGCCAATGGCTGTGCTCCTCCCATACCTCCAAGACCGCAGGACAAAACGAATTGTCCCGTAAGTGTTCCGTCAAAATGTTTGTTTGCACATGAGGCAAATGTTTCGTAAGTCCCCTGTAAAATTCCCTGAGTACCGATATAAATCCATGAGCCGGCTGTCATTTGTCCGTACATTGTGAGACCTAATGCCTCGAGTCTTCTGAACTCATCCCAGTTTGCCCATGCAGGAACTATCTGTGAATTTGAAATAATTACTCTCGGTGCGTTCCTATGTGTTTTGAAAATTGCAACCGGTTTTCCGGACTGGACAAGAAGAGTTTCATCTTCATTCAGATTTTTCAATGATTCAATAATTTTGTCATAACATTCCCAGTTGCGGGCAGCTTTTCCGCTTCCTCCGTAGACTATCAGTTCTTCCGGTCTTTCTGCAACATCAGCGTCAAGATTATTCATCAGCATTCTCATTGCTGCTTCGGTAATCCAGTTTTTACAGGAAAGTTTATTTCCGGTCGGAGCTTTAATTGATCGGGACATATGTTTAGTTTAATTTTCTATTAAAATAAAAATTCTATTACTGAAAAAGAATTATCAAATTTATCAAATTTATCAAATAAGGCGGAACAGAAAAGGGTCATCACAACAATTTTGTGATGACCCTTTTCAAAGAGAAACTGTTTCAATAACCCTCTACTTGGTTTCGGAATTCTTTTTATACTCCTGCATTACATATTCCGTAAGGAATGCCGAATCCGGAATCATTACAATCCCGTCATCAATTATTTTCTTTGCATTCTTCATGTCTGATTCTTCATTTCTTTTAATAAGACTCAAAGCCATATACCCCATTGCAAGATCCTTTCCCCATGACGGATAGATCTCATTCGTTACATTGGTGCTCTCAAAAAGCTTTATCGATTTTTCAAAATCCGGAATGCAGACTTTCATACCGCCCCCATATTGTTCGGGAGTATAGTAATGAGCAATACCGTTAATTAACACATACCGCGGATTATTCGGATCAAGCTTAGCTGCACTTTCATCCGCACTGTTAGTTGCGGAAATTATCTCCTGCATTTTTTCCTGTTCATACTGCCATCTGTTAAAGTTCAGGGCTTCCAGTAAAACAAATGAATCTGCGAATTCCGGGTTTTCGTCAATTGACTTATTAATCACATCCATACCCGACTGTGTATATTTTTTAACTAGGTCCGTTTTTTGAACGGCACTTGCTGACATAGCCATGCCGTAATCTGCCAGAGCTATGTAGTAATTAACAAGCCATTGCTGCTCCTTCAGCTGCAGAACTCTTTCAAACTCCGCTCTTGATTTTGTAATAGCTGCCTGGTCGCCTTTATACATTGCCTTGGTTAGATTTTTTTTGGCTTTCAGCATTGCCTTCTCAAAATCGCCTGTTGCATTTGCATTGATATTAATATTGACGAAGCTGAATGTGATCAAAAGCATTATCACATAAGTAATTTTCTTTTTCATTTGATTCTTGTTTGATTTATAAGTTTGATTTATAGTTGTATTTGTTTTTAAAGTATATAAAAATTTAGCAGCCAGACTACTTCAATTGCATTCATTCTCATCAAAGCTGCAGTCCCAGACCGACATAGACCGTACGTTTATTGTTAGTGACTATTTCGAGTCTTTGAGAATAATCGTAGTTGTAAGTATAGTCATAAATATTATTCTGATTTAAAATATTATTGACGGATAATACTGCAACAGCAAACTTTCCAAACATAGCAAATATATACTGAGCATTCATGTCAAGTCTGGAGTATGTAGGAAATCTTCCGCTGTTTAACTCTGAATACAACGGGACATAAATGTTCTGCCTCTGATCATAATAACTGCCGGTGACAGGAGTATAGGGCTTTCCGGTTGATATTTTGTAAGACAATCCAAAAACCATATTGTCCGATAAATTATAGCTTCCAACAACGTTCACGCTGTTTGTTATATCATAATCTGCAGGAACGAGGGAAACAGCTTCGTACTGTTTTCTTTTAGAATCGCAGTATGCATAGGAAATCCATCCCGTGAATTTATTTTTTATTTTTGCTTTCAGAAAAACATCAACACCCTTTACATCTCCTTCACCTTCAGACCTGTAAAAAAAATATTCCCTGTTTAATAAAACAAGATTAGAATATTTTTTGTAATAACCTTCGACTCTGAAAATATAATTTCCGCCTTTATTAAATTCATATCCAAGTATGTAATGCATAGCCGCTTCCGGGTCAAGCTGATTGTTCTCAGCCCTGAGATAATTATCCAGCTTAGGATACTGATGGTATAACCCAACTGCTCCCCTGACTGCATTAAATTTAGAAAACTGATAACCGAAAGAAATTCTCGGATCAAAGCTCCCGATTTTGGAAAGTGTCTGGTAATCGGTCCTTACACCGGGTATAACAAAAAATTTATCCGATACCTTCAGCTGAGTTTCAACATAAGCTCCAAGCCTTCCGCTGTTTTGGTCAGCCACCAAACTGTACGAAGGTGCATCCTGGCGGAGATTGAATGAAAAAAGAGGGACTGTTCCGTTTATGTCATAACAATTATACTCATACTCAATCCCTGTATTTATATCAACTTTGCTGCTTACCTGTTTTGTAAAATCAATTCTTCCTTTTGAGTATATTTCTTTTGTGTCTGTATTCAATATCCCGTAATTATTTTTTTTGTCATACAGGCTGTAGGAAACTCCTGCATTTAACAATGTAGAGGAGGAAGGTGCAATCATCATTTTAAGGTTAGTGAAAATACTCTTCGATCTGCCATTGTAAAATCCGTCATAAGAAGCGCTCGGACTGAAAATTCCGATTTTATCATCCGTGTAGTTTGCATAAAATTTTAAATTGCCTGTCGATCCAAGCATATAGGACAGGGTTCCTCCTAGCTGGTTAGACTGCGGTATTGGTGAGTATTCCGAATTTTTTCCGTTCACTGCGAAGTACGGATCCAAAAATAATTTGCCTGCGGAAAATGTCGCTCCGAATTTTTTATTATTCGAAAGATAAACTCCGTTTAATGAAGCGTTTGCCAGCCCAATCCAGGCAAACATTCCTGTACTCTGCGGCATATCATAAGATTTTAAATCAAGCAACGCTGAGAGAACATTCCCGTATTTCGCGGAGAATCCTCCGCTCGTAAAGTTTATTCCCCTGAGACCCCATGGATTTACGGTCGAGTATGCAGATGTATTAAACGTATCATCAAAAATAAAAGGGTTGTATAATGATGCAAGGTCTATTATAGTCAATACTTCATCCGGGTCGCCGCCGCGCACTGAGATGCGGCTCCCTTCATTTACCTGGTTTGAACCAGGGAATGTAGTAATGGCTCTGTATATGTCCGCATCTGCTCCGGGTATTCTTACAATTTCAAGCGGTGTCAGCGTTACAGCATTATTGTTTCCCGAAGTAAATGAACTCGCGGTGACTATAATTTCTTCTGTCCTGATCTCTGCTTTGGAAAGTTTGATGTTCAGTTCAATATTCTTTCCGGTAATAATTTCCACAGGAATTTTTTTGTCTGTATAATCCTGCATCGTTACCAATAGATTCTGCGTTCCTGATTTTTCAGTTTCAAATTCGTAATAACCTTTTTCATCCGTAGATGCGCCGTCTATTGTTCCTTCTATGACAAGGTTTGCGCCGTTTAGAATAATATCTTTATCCCCTTTTACAATTCCGTATATTTTTGTTGTTACAGATTCAGATGAATCCTGTGCAAAGGATTTTAGTGTTACAGAAAATAGAATTAAAAGTTGTAAAAAAATAATTTTCATTTTTTAATTTTTCCGGGTTTTAATATTTTAA
>JBBRTN010000006.1:0-15813 GCA_038244395.1 Ignavibacteria bacterium | reverse complement strand
TTCACAGCATCATCAATTCCCATAGTGTAATTATCACCTATCGGGAGAAATGCGTAATCTATTTTGTTCATCTCTCCAATCAGTTTCATATCATAAAAAAGAGCGGTGTCTCCCGCGTGATAAAGAGTTTTATTTCCTGCTGTAATAATCAGTCCTGCCGGATCGCCTGCATACTTTCCGTCCGGTGTGGATGACGAATGATGAGCCGGAGTTAATTTAACCCTTCCGAATGGAAACTGGCGGGCTCCTCCAAGATTCATTGCATGAGATTTTAAATTTTTTTCGCTAAGATAATCGGAAAGTTCGGATGTCGCTATTATGAGGCAGTCATGTTCCTCAGCCAGCTCAATCGTGTTTCCGAAATGATCGGTATGACCATGTGTAAGAATAATATAATCACACCTTGCATCCTTCAGACTGATATCACATAGTATATTATCACACATCGGGTTTCCTTTAATGAACGGATCAATATAAATGATGTCTTTGTCAATATTTAGCTGGACAAAAGAATGACCGTGATAAACTATCCTCAACATATAAATTATTTAATTTCTAAATCAAATTACCATTAATATGATTCTAATTCAATTTTAATTCAGATGCCTATTGGTATTGGATTGTATGGGATTGTATTGGATTGTAATAGATGTTTAGGAAATTACTTATTATTGTAAGCCTTTGAGAGAATGTTTAGTATGGAGATTCACAATTGCTCAGTGATAAATTTTTCATTAAAAATTAACATTAAAAAAAATTATATTGATACATGCTTGAATCATATATTCCAATATTTATCGTATTGGCAATCGCAGTTATATTCGGAATTGTCAACGTAAAATTTTCATCATTATTCGGTCCGTCGAGGCCCAGTAAGGAAAAGCAGTCTACATACGAGAGCGGAGTGGAGCCTGTGGGAACGGCTCATGAAAGGTTTTCGGTTAAATTTTATATGGTAGCAGTTTTGTTTATCCTGTTTGATATTGAAGTGGTTTTTTTATATCCCTGGGCAGTATCATTCATTAATCTGGATCCTGCAAAAATGATGTATTCATTTGCCAGCGTAATTGTTTTCATAGTAATATTGTTGGTAGGTTATATTTATATTTTAAAAAAAGGAGCATTGAAATGGGATTAGAAGAAAAATTATCCAAGGACGGATTTGTAACGTCCAAAATTGATGACCTGATAAAATGGTCGAGAAAAAATGCTTTGTGGCCAATGCCAATGGGAATTTCCTGCTGTGCAATCGAAATGATGGCAGCCGCGGGACCGAGATTCGATATCTCAAGATTTGGAAGTGAAGTGTTCAGATTTTCCCCGAGACAATCTGATGTAATGATAGTTGCAGGAACAACAACATACAAAATGGCCCAGGTCGTAAGAAAAATTTATGACCAGATGCCTGATCCGAAATGGGTAATCGCAATGGGAGCCTGCACATCCAGCGGTGGAATGTACAGAACATATTCTGTAGTTCAGGGTATAGACCAGTTTTTACCCGTTGACGTGTATGTTGCGGGATGTCCTCCACGGCCGGACAATCTTTTAAAGGCTTTAATGAAACTCCAGGAAAAAATAGCCACAGGACAGGAAGGCAGTTTTTCAGTTAACTAAAAATTATTTTTTAAATCACAAACGAAAGGAAAAATTATGAAAAAAATATTCTTCATTTTATTTTGCATACTAATCGTCACAGGTTTTTCCAAAGCTCAATCTACAATCTGGACAGAAGGATTTGAAACCTCCGATTCCGCAACTTTACCATCAGGCTGGGCAAATTATAATAACTTATTCCCAACTGATACTATTGATGCTACATGGAACTGGACCGTCAGGTCTGAGGGCTATGGTCTTCCGGGTTTGTCAACAAGCCTTGCTGTTGTACATTCAGGAACAAAATCAATTGGGGTAAGCTGGTACAGCGGTCCGACAGGAGTGTCGGATGCGTGGTTAGTAACTAAAAAAATCACAAACGTTCCCGGAGACGGATTATTTAATTTCTGGATTACAGGGGGATCATCTTCTTTCGGAGATAGTTGTCAAATCTGGGTAACATCAGGAGATTCAACTCCTTCAGGATTTCTTGCTAATCCGGCTAATTTTATTCAAAACATTTATTTCCCTGCAGGTTCGACTTACGGTAACTTCGTTCAGTATTATGTTGACCTAGCTCCTTATGCAGGACAAAATATATTTATCGGATTCCGGTATAACACAAATACAGACCCTAACGGATATTTTGTTCAGTTAGATGATGTTACTCTTGAAGGAACAGTTGGAATTTCACAGCTTGGAAGCAACGTTCCGGATAAATTTTCTTTAGGGCAGAATTATCCAAATCCGTTTAACCCGACCACAAAAATTAATTTTGATCTTGCTAAGAGTTCAAATGTAAAATTAACCGTATTCAATTCTCTCGGTCAGAAGGTTCTGGACTTGTTTAACGGCTTTAAGCCGGCAGGCTCCTATGTCGCTGATTTTAATGGTAACTCACTATCAAGCGGAACTTATTTTTACAGACTTGAAACGGAATCATTTACACAGACTAAGAGAATGCAGCTGATAAAATAGTATTAACCCGCACTACAATTTATTTTATATTTTGATTAAATAAAAAACCCGCGTGATGGCGGGTTTTTTGTTGTTTAAAATAAATATTATAATGAGTAAGTTTATTTAAATAAAAATATGAACGACGACAGACTAAACCTTCTCAAGACAAAGCTCACAAATTTTAATATCGAATTTTCAGATGTAAACGGAACTCCTGCACTCTATGTCGATAAGGACAATATTATTGATGTGTGCAGGATTCTCAAAGAAGATGAATCACTGAAATTCAATTCTCTCGTTGATGCTGTGAGCGTTGACTGGTTCCGTAAAAAAAACAGGTTCGAAATGATTTACAATTTAGTTTCCATTGATAACAATGAAAGACTTTTTATTAAAATAAAATTAGAGAGCCGGAATCCGGAGATGCAAAGTTTGACAGCAGTATGGAGATCCGCTGACTGGTATGAAAGAGAAGCTTTTGATATGATGGGAATTAATTTTATAAATCATCCTGACCTCAGAAGAATGTATATGCCGGAAGATTATGAGTATCATCCCTTGAGAAAAGATTTCCCTCTGATGGGTATTCCTGATTCAATTCCTCTTCCGAACAAATGAAAAGAGTTTTTTGAAAACCCAAGTAAAAAAGTTTTTGAAAGTTCATAAAGGAAAAAATATTTTCGTTATATAATGTTAACTGAAAAATTATGGCTCATACGATAGATAAGGATTTAATTGACAATGATCCTGAAATAAAGAAATCAAAAATTCTCCAAGCACTTGAGACAGAAGATTTAAGTGTCTCTTTTGATGATGCACTTGATAACGAGATGATTCTTAACATGGGACCGCAGCATCCTGCGACACACGGAGTATTAAGATTGCTTGTCAGTCTCGACGGGGAAACGGTAATGAAGTGTATCCCGGAGCTTGGCTACCTTCACAGGGGTTATGAAAAGCTGGCTGAAGCATGCACTTATCATGAATACATCCCTCACACGGACAGGTTGGATTATTTATCTCCTATGGCGAATAATGTTGCCTATGCTCTTGCAGTAGAAAAATTAATTCATCTTGAAATTCCTGAAAGAGGAAAATACATCAGGGTAATAATTGCTGAGCTTGCGCGTATACAATCTCACCTTCTTGCATTGGGCGCTCTTGTAATGGACATTGGGGCAGTTACTCCATTTCTATGGGCAATCAGGGAGAGGGAGAAAATTCTGGATTTATATGATGTAATCTGCGGGGCAAGGTTCACTACTTCCTATACACGAATCGGCGGAGTCGCTCAGGATGTTTCGGAGGAATCATTAGCCGCTACAAAAGTATTCGTAGATGAATTCACAGAAAACCTTCAGGAGATGCGCGACATTGTTGAAAGAAATAAGATTTTTATTGAACGGTGCGAGGGCGTTGGTTATTTGTCAAAGGATGACTGCATAGACCTTGGACTGACGGGTCCTTTGCTGCGCGCTGCCGGAGTCGCACGTGACCTAAGGAAAGATGACCCGTATCTGGTGTATGATAAACTGGATTTTGATATTCCCACTCATACTGAAAGTGACTGTCTTGCAAGGTACTATATAAGAATAGAAGAATTGTTAGAGTCAGTAAAAATATTAAATCAATGCCTGGATAAAATTCCAAGCGGCGCTCACAATGCTCTTCAGTCAAAAAAGGTCCTGCCGAAAAAAGAAAGAGTTTATACGAAGATGGAAGAGCTGATCAACGATTTTATGATTGTGAATTTCGGAGTCAATCCTCCGATTGGCGAATCTTATTCAGCCATTGAATCATCAAAGGGAGAATTGGGATTTTATTTTATTAGTGACGGAAGTGGAAATCCTTTTCGTCTGAAAATCCGCGCACCAAGTTTTTGCAACCTGCAGGCTCTTGCTCCGATGATGAAAAATTGCATGATATCGGATACTGTCGTAATTATCGGAAGCGTTGACCCTGTGATGGGTGAAGCAGATAAGTAAGTAATATAAGATTTGCTTGAAAGTTCTGAATCTAAAAATCAAAGTTCCAAAATCTAAAATCAAAATATGAGCAGCGAAAATTATAATCCGGTCTTTGACGAAAGTGAAATGAAGACTGTTCAAAATTACATTTCAAAATACCCGCAGCCAATGGCAGCCCTAATGCCTGTACTGTGGATGATTCAGGATAAATACGGATGGATATCGCTTGAGGCAATGAAATATGTCGGGGATATTTTGAATCTTCCTGCAGATCATGTGCTCGGAGTGGCAACATTTTATACTATGTATTTCAAGAAGCCGGTTGGTAAATTTCATCTGCAGATATGCACTAATGTTTCATGCATGCTTTGCGGAGGATATGAAATATTCAATCATGTTTCGGAAAGTCTCGGCATAAAGAATAAGGAGACTACTCAGGACGGAATGTTTTCAATAGAAGAAGTGGAATGTCTCGGCAGCTGCGGCACGGCTCCTATGCTTCAGATTAATAATAAAGAATATTATGAGAACCTGACAACCGGCTCTGTAGACAAGCTTCTTGACAGCCTGAGACAAAATAGTAAATAAATTTATTCATGCAAATTAAAACATTCATTCATTTCACGATTTCGAATTTCAACAAATTGATTTAAAAGAATTTAATGGAAAAAATAATTTTAAAAGACATACCCGGTCTGGAAAAGATAGATGTTTATCTGGCAAATGGAGGATACACAGCATTCAGGAAAGTACTGACTGACATGACGGGAGATCAGGTAATAGATGAAGTAAAAAAATCCGGACTAAGGGGCAGAGGCGGCGCATGTTTTTCTACAGGTTTGAAATGGTCTTTCTTTCCGAGGAAAAGTGAAAAGACAAAATACCTTTGCTGTAACGGTGACGAAAGCGAACCGGGAAGTTTTAAAGACAGGGAAATCTTTGAAAAGAATCCTCATCAGTTCATCGAAGGCGCATTAATTACTGCAGCTGCATTGGATATAGAATATATATATATTTATATCCGGGGTGAATACTGGAGGTGGATAAATATAATGGAAGAATGTGTAGCGGAAACTTATAAAAAAGGATTTGCGGGAAAGAATATACTGGGCAGCGGAAAATCAGTGGAGATGTATATTCATAAAGGAGCAGGAGCATATATTTGCGGGGAAGAAACTTCACTTCTTAATTCACTCGAAGGCAAGCGTGGTTATCCGAGAATCAAGCCTCCCTATCCGGCAAATGTAGGAGCATGGGGAAATCCGACTATCATCAATAATATTGAAACTCTTGCCAACATTCCCGAGATAATAAACAAAGGCGCCGAGTGGTTTAGTAAGATTGGAGACCCAAGGCAGCCGGGGACATTATTATACGGTGTCAGCGGCCACGTGAATAAGCCGGGAATATATGAGCTCCCGACAGGGATACCTTTGATGACTTTAATAAATGATTACAGCGGCGGAGTCAAAGACGGAAAAAAAATTAAAATGGTAATTCCCGGCGGCTCTTCAATGCCGCCTCTTACACAAGAAGAAGCTTTAAAAGCAAAGATGGATAATGAAAGCCTGAAAGAGTTTCATTCTCTAATTGGCACTGCCGGTGTAATCGTAATGGCTGAGGGAACGGATGTGGTGGATGTAATCAGGCGTGTTACGAAATTTTATTATCACGAATCATGTGGACAATGTACTCCCTGCCGGGAAGGATGCGGATGGATGCTGAAAGTTTTGAACCGTATGATGGACGGCACAGGAAGGCAAAGCGATATAGATTTACTTTCTTCGGTCGCGAAGAATATAGACGGCAATACTATATGCGCTCTGGGAGAAGCTGCTGCGTGGCCTGTGAAATGGTCAATTATAAAATTCAGAAAAGATTTCGAAGATAAAATCAAAGACAAGACACTAAAGCTCCCTGTGCTAAATAAAGTTCACGGACTTAGAGAATCCGATGAATATGATACGATAACTTTTGACAGCGAACAAGAAGTTGTAGAAGACCTTATTGGCTCGGTTCAGGAGCTGGATAATAATGAAGATGTGAGAAAGTTCAGCTCATGAAATTTTGTCATACACTTTGATAATTTTATTAAATATTTATATCAGTATTATTTTAAGCTGAATGCCGGAACTTCATCATCCATTTTACGGCTCCGGGAGTTTGTTGCCAGATTCTTTGAGCAAACACTGAATAATATTTTGCTTCTTCCTTACTTCCGATTCCATATGTGTCCGGATAATTTGTTTGTACCTTAGATGAAATTATCATAGGTAAGACAAATTTATTTTCTTTTATTGCTTCTTTAAGAAGTTTATCTGATTTTTCATTTTCGCCTTCTGTTTTAAAAGAATACAACGCTTGGTTAAAAAATGCATTGGCGCCAAAATCTCCCTTATATAATTCTGAATATGTTTTAAATTTTTCAAATTCATTCAATTCAATGAGGTGAAGCATAAGCTGGTCTCTGACTCCCTGATTGTCGTTTGGATTTAGTAATATCATTTCTTCCATAATTGAAACACTCAAATTCTTTTTTCCTAATTTATAAAGACAATCAGCATATTCAAGCAGACATCTCATATAAGGTCGTGTTTCATGTAATCCCCAAAAATGACTCCTGTGTTTTTTTAAATAATTATCACCAAATATTCTTTTTCCAATATTTACTCCTTTCTCAAAATACGTTAAAGCAGATTCAATTCTGCTTTGTACTGATCCCAAAAATTCGTATGCTTCAATACAATCGGGATTTAAATTCAGCGCTAAATCAATATTCTTAATCGCATCTTTTGTAGAAAGACCATAGGCTTCTTCCACTAAATCCTGCGCTCTTTCTTCTTCGCTTAAATCTTCATCATCTGTTTCCGGAGTAGTGTCCGATAAAAAAGAATTCATAAACTTTTTTAAATCCTCATCTTTTAGAAGAGGATCTTTATTTTTTTTCATATTAATTTAAATGAAATTTTTCAATAAACTTAATGAAATAAAAAATTATTATCAGCAACAAATCTGTTGTTAATTATAGAAATAATTTAATAACAAATTTATTTTAAAAATTAATTTAACTAAATTATAAGCAAAGATTAGGAAAATATAATTTATGAAAGAATTATTTAATTTACAATCAAACCCCCTCTGATGTATATTTCTCCCAACAAAAAAAGTATCAGAGAATTAATATTCTGAAAATTTATTTTGAATGGATATAGTCTTGTCTATTCATCCTGATTTATTTTGATTTCATCCTGATACGGTCTTTTATCGTCTTCAATCAAAGCCGGCTTATTTCATTTTTTTAATCATGCGTTTTCAGTAAAATGACATTTAATGAATCGAATTGTTTTCATATTTGTCATTTTATCATGCGGGAAACTATGTTTTTCCCAATCTGTTTCCGATTCTCTGAACTCTGCTCCGGCACAGGATTCTCTGGCAAATATTATTGCAGTGGATTCAGGGAAGATAGCCAGATCTGATATTGATGCTTCAATTATTTATTCCGCTAAGGATTCTCTCGTCTATGATTTAAAAAATAAAAAAGTTTTTTTATATAATGAGTCGAAACTGACTTATAAAGATTTGAAACTTGATGCAGGAAGAATCATTGTTAATCAGGAAACTCAGGTACTTGATGCATTTGGAATTCCCGATACACTTTCGCCGGGAAAATTTATGCAGACTCCGCTTATGTTTCAGGGCAAGGAAAAATATGAAGGCGCAAAACTAACATATAATTTCAAAACACAGCAGGGCAGCGTCTCTATGGGTTTCAGCGATGCGGAAGTCGGGTATTATTTTGGCGACAAAATAAAAAAAGTTTCCAGCGATGTGCTGTTCATAAAAAACGGAATTTATACAACATCGACCGACAGGGAAGACCCGGAGTATTATTTTCTTTCCCCTAAAATGAAAGTAATCCCCAATGATATCGTAATTGCTCAATCGGTTTTTCTTTACATTGAAGGCGTACCTGTGTTCTGGATTCCGTTCGGAGTCTTTCCTAACAAGAGCGGGAGGACATCAGGGCTTATCCCGCCTACATTCGGCGATGATGCGACTTACGGGAAATATCTTTCGCGCCTCGGATATTTCTGGGCATTAAATCCTTATACTGATCTCGCGCTTACCGGAAGTTATTTTACAAAAGGCAGAATAGACGGACACGCAACATTCAGATATAATAAAAAATATAATTATTCTGGCAGCGTGGAAGGCGGATACTCAAGGATACGACTTGGCGAGAGCACGGATATTTCAACCCAGAATTCGGACGAGTGGGGACTGAACATAGTCCATAACCAGCAGATTAATCCCACCTCTCGTGTCGATGCAAGCCTTGCTTTTGTAAGCAATAAAAATTTCTATAACGTTTCTACAAATTCTTTGTCGACATTATTGCTTCAGCATGCTTTATCGAATCTTACATATTCAAAAACATGGGAAGGAACTCCCTTTGCTTTTAATTTGAATTATTACCGCGATCAGAATCTTCAAAACGGCGATATCAACGAGCGCATACCCGGCATGAATTTTTCTATAAGCAGAATTTTCCCGTTTGAATCCCGGTTTTCAAATTCATTTAATAAAAAATTATATGAATATATTTCTTTTTCTTACAATGCGAGATTCCTGAACAACAGAAGTAAAACAGCGGGTTTAACAAAAACTAATACCGATACCACTTACAGGGATTTTCGCTCCGGGCTGCTGCAGTCTGTCAACATTTCTCTTTCTCCGCAGTTCCGTTATATTTCGCTGAGCCCGTTTTTTAATTATAGTGAAGTCTGGTATAATAAATATATCACACAGACATTTGACCCGGCAGACAGCACTGTAGTTACGACAGACGGGAATGCGTTAAAAGCTTTCAGGTATTTTAATACAGGCATAAGTCTTTCTACTAAATTTGTTGGAATTTTTACTCCGCGGATTTTTAATGTAACCGGTATCAGGCATACCATAACGCCATCTGTTTCCTATGTTTACCAGCCTGATTTTTCAAATCCATCCTGGGGAACATACAAAACTTATATCAATGCGTCCGGTCAGGAAGTAAAATATTCGATTTTTAACAGAGAGGTCTTCCAAGGCGCTCCTGCCGGGGAATCACAGTCGATCGCATTTGGACTTGGAAATTTATTTGAGATGAGGACAAGGACAAATGATACGACTGAAAATAAATTTCAGCTTTTTAATATTGATGCAAATCTAAATTATAATTTTGCAGCAGACTCAGTGAAGTTTTCTGAATTACTGGTTTCATACCGAACCAATATAGGAAGTTATCTGAATATCTCCGGCAACGCTTCCTTTAATTTATACCAATACGATCAGATTGCAAATACCCGCATAAATAAATTTTTACTGAATACCGAAGGAAAGCTTGCCAACCTTACAAGCTTCTCGATAAGCATGTCGACTTCTTTTAATTTCGGTGCAGCATCTAATACAACGAGCAGTACTGTCGCTCCGATCGATACTCTTTACCTGCGCGGCGATTATAAGGGAATAAATACAACCAGACTTGAGGAAGTATCTTTTCACATTCCTTTCAGCGGAGGACTCGGCTTTAATTATTCAGAGTCCAGACCAACACCTACTACTGTTTTTAATTCATCCAATTTATCCGGAAATATTGCGTTCAATCTTACAGAGAAATGGAGATTTACATTTTCATCAAGTTATGATATTCTTAACGGACAGATAGTCGCACCGTACATAACTGCATACAGGGATTTGAACTCGTGGGAAATGAATTTTAACTGGTATCCGGCAGGAAGCTACAAAGGGTTTTCACTCGAAGTGAGGATCAAAGCTCCGCAGCTCAGAGACATAAAAGTATCAAAGCAAACCAACTTAAGAGGAGTTTTTAATTGATAATTCAAAAATATTCCGGAGCCGGAAATAAATTTATTATTCTGAATAATCTTGACGCGGAAGTTAAAGCCTATAAAGATTTGGTTATAAATTTATCGGAAAATAATAATGAGATTGACGGGGTTATTTTCTTAGAAAAATCGGAAACAGCAGACTTCAGGATGAATTATTTTAATAAAGACGGAACGGGAGATGCTCTCTGCGGAAACGGCCTGAGATGCACAATGAAATTTATAAATGAAAATGTAATCTCTGACTGTAACGTACTTAATCTGGAAGCGGTCTCAAAAATATATGAATGCAGAAATTCAGATGACGGGCAGATTTCAGTTACATTTCCTCCTCCCGAAAAAATTAAAACAAATTTTAAATTAAAAGTTCATTTTCAGGAATGGTGGGAGCTCCTGACTTGCTCCTATGTTGACTGCGGCTCTCCCCATATTGTTGTATTCATTGATGAGATTGAAAAACCGCCGGTTAAGAATCTTGATGAAGTTAAAATTTTTGAATGGGGAAGGAATATAAGAATGCATAAGGATTTAATGCCTGAAGGCGCAAATGTAAATTTTGTAAATGTAATTTCAGGAGAGAATGGAATCCTCGGGATAAGGAGTTACGAAAGAGGTGTAGAGGGTGAAACTCTCGCCTGCGGAACCGGAGCAATTTCCTCTGCCTTGATTTATTATATACTGCGAAAGCAAATCAGACCTATAAGAATCTTAACAAGATCCGGTGAATATCTTACCGTGGATTTTGATATTGAAGATAAAAAGTTAATGCGTGTAAGTCTGACCGGAAATGCAGAACGGATATAATTCAAAAAAAATTTGAAATAAAAAAGAGCGGCACCAAATAAATTGAGCCGCTCCTTAATGTGAAAGTTGGATAATTTGAATAATAAAATCTTCTAGAACACTGTAAAAATAGCGCTTACATTTGTAAATTTATCTGATTTCTCTTCATGTCGTTTATTAAATCCTGAAGTAATATTAAGAGTAATATAGTTTTCAAGATAGAAATTGAATCCTGCTGTGAATATATGATTTGGAGTCGAGAAATCTCTTACTATTCCGTGTACTGTTCCGTTTGAATCAACTTGGTTATCAATTTGCTGATTCAAATTTATTGTATATCCGGCAATAAAAGATATTCTGTTGGTCAGATTGTATGAGTAATTTACGTTTCCCGTTCCTTCATAAAGTTTTGCAAATGAAGAATCGAATGGAGACTTTGCACCGGCTAAAAAATTTATTTGCTGATGTAAATCTATCGGATATGAATATCTTCCCTGCAGATTTAAAGTTGCAGGCGGATTATTTAAAGAATCATTTCTTGTTAATAAGGTATAACCTACTCCTGCTCTTATATCTCCTCCGTAATATCTTGGGTTTATAAATTGGTTGATCCCGAAGAGAACTTCCCTTATCCTGAAGTAAGACAGTGAACTTCCAACGAATTCTCCTGCAACACCCGAAGCCTTGATCACTTTTAAAATGTCACCTATGATTTTGTATTCATAGATAGACTTATACAATGTTTTGTACTGGCTTTCTCTGTCAATGAGGACGGCTATCTGCTGCATTGTTTCTTTTGGCATATATGAAGAGGTCACTCCAAATCTCTTAAGGTCTTCATCAATTCTAATTGCCTTTGCCATTGCTGTAGCATCTACAAGTCTTCCGTAACCAAAGCCGCCCAAAATTCCAATCTCAGGTCTGTTTTCGATTCCAAATTCAGATTGTCTGATATAGCTTGAGGTTACTCCTGCAAAATAGAACGCTGAGGTTTTTTGTGAGAAATATTTATTGATGTTTGCCGCTAAATTATATGCAGCTCTTGTAGAATCCGCATATTTTCCGCTCAGACTTGCATTAAGACTTAAATCCCATGAAAATGGCAATGAGGTATAGAAAGTGTTGAAGTTGCCATTGACATTATATTGATTTGTCGTCACGGAATCTCCTGTCTGTGCCCAGTTATAACTACCGCCTATCAGCATTTGTTTTGCTGTGCTGACAGGAATGTGAAAATCTGTTATTCTTACATTCTGGGAGTATCCCACAGATGTTATGAATAACAGAATTAAAATGTATTTTAATTTTTTCATTTCTTGCCCTTTCTTAATTTTTAAATGGTAGTAATATATATATTTTTCCGTAAATATCTAATGCATTAATTTAAGTAATTATAATTTTTTTTTTCAATTATATTTTATTATTATTGGAATTAAATTTTCTTTTGATTATAATGCATTTACCTGAAAAAATAAATTATTTTAAGCCTAAATTATTTAAAAGTGGAAACCAAACAATTGATCATAATCGGAGCCGGTCCGGGCGGATACGCTGCCGCTTTTCTGGCTGCCGATCTGGGAATAAACGCAACTCTCATTGATAATGAAATAAATCCGGGGGGTGTTTGTTTATACCGGGGATGCATCCCTTCAAAAGCACTTCTTCATATTGCCAAAGTAATATCGGAAACAGAAGAAGCAAAAAATTTCGGACTGGAATTTTCAAGACCGAAAACTGACATTAAAAAAATGCGCGCATGGAAAGATGAGATCGTATCTAAATTAACTACCGGTCTAGGGCAGCTTAGTAAGCAAAGGAAAATTGAATACATTAGAGGGTATGTCAAATTCCTAAATCCGGAAACTATAGAAGTAACCCGCGAAGATAATATTATGGAAACATTTAATTTTGAAAATATCATAATCGCGACCGGATCGCGACCGGCAGAAATTCCCTCCCTTACAACCGGCTCAAAAAGAATTTTAGATTCTACAGGAGCTTTGAATATTGAGGACATTCCAAAGTCAATGCTCGTCATAGGCGGCGGCTACATTGGGCTTGAGCTTGGAACTGTCTATGCATCATTGGGGACAAAGATTACTGTTGTCGAAATGCTTCCGCGATTATTAAGTGGTGCCGATGCGGACCTCGTTGCTGTTCTTTTAAAACGAATAACACCTTTGTTCGAATCAATTTTGCTCAATACAAAAGTTACCGGAACTGAAGAAGTAAAAAACGGAATCAAAGTTAATTTCGAAGACAGTAAATCGGAAAAGAGCGAAAAAGTTTTTGATAAGGTTTTGATTTCGACCGGACGAAAACCAAACACAAAAAATTTCGGACTTGAAAATACGGGCGTGGAAACTGATGGCAGGGGATTTATAACTGTTAATAATCAAATGAGAACCAATGTAAAAAATATTTTTGCAATTGGCGATGTCGCCGGTGAGCCTATGCTCGCTCACAAAGCAACGCATGAAGGAAGAGCAGCAGTCGAAGTAATCGCCGGGCATGACATAGTCTTTGAGCCTAAAGCCATTCCGGCAGTTATATTTACAGACCCGGAAATTGCATGGTGCGGACTCACTGAATCCTCGGCGAAAGAACAAAACATGAATATTACTGTTGCAAAATTTCCCTGGGCGGCATCAGGAAGAGCAATGACTCTGGGGAGAACAGACGGGCTGACAAAACTCATTATAGACACGGAATCCGAAAGAATACTTGGTGTAGGAATTGTCGGACCCGGAGCCGGGGATTTGATATCAGAAGGAGTTCTTGCAATAGAAATGGGCGCAAATGCGACTGACATTAAACTTACTATTCACCCTCATCCGACTTTATCCGAGACTCTTATGGAATCCGCTGAAGTCTTCTTCGGACAAAGCACTCACATTTACAGACCGAAAAGATAATTGAAATAAATTTAAATTTATTAGTTGTGTTAAATTTATCTGAAAGAAATTTCGAAAACGAATTTGAATTTAAGTCATCCCGAAGCGGCGGCAAGGGAGGTCAGAATGTAAATAAAGTAGAAACAAAAATTGAATTGAATTTTGATGTAGGAAATTCCGTACTGCTGTCCGAAGAGGAGAGAAAGAAAATATCAACAAAGCTTAAGAACAGGATTGATAAAAACGGAGTTCTTAAAATTACTTCGCAGTCAGAACGCTCGCAGTATTTAAATAAACGTAAAGCCGTAAAAAAATTTTACGAACTCGTGAGTAAAACTCTTGCGGAAGAAAAAGTCCGGAAGAAAACCGGGCTGTCGAAAACAGAAAAGGAAAAAAGATTAACGGAGAAGAAAAATATATCGCAAAAAAAACAATTGAGAAAAATACGTGACAACGATCTGACAATTTAACAAATGTAAAAAAAGTTACCAAACTTATTTGAACCTATGTTCAGAAAATACCTATAGGAGCATGTGCAAAGGATTTTCGAGCGCTTCACAAACCCATCTGAGAAATCTCGCTGCATCTGCTCCGTCAATAATCCTGTGGTCATAAGTAAGAGATAACGGGAGCATGAGCGCGGACTCAAATTTTTCATTAACATACAAAGTTTCCATACCTCCTCTGGATACACCAAGTATTGCAACCTGGGGGGAATAAACTATCGGCGTAAAACCCGTTCCACCTATTCCACCAAGATTTGAAATCGTAAAATTTCCTCCGTCCATTTCATCGGGAGTAATCTTTTTGTCACGGGCTTTTCCCGCAAGTTCATTCAGCTCCCTTGAAATTTCCATAATATTTTTCTTATCGGTATTTTTAATAACAGGTACAAGAAGTCCCCTGTCCGTATCAACTGCAACTCCAATGTTAAAATATTTTTTTAACACGACTTCTTTTTTTTGTAGATCAATGCTGGAATTGAACTGCGGAAATTCCTCTAATGCAGCTTCACATATCTTTACAAGGATTGATGTAATCGTTAAATGACCGCCGGCTTCTTCTGTTTTTTTCTGATTTTTCTTACGGAATTCTTCGAGCAGTGTAATGTCGGCTTTATCAAATTGTGTGACCATAGGAATTGAAGTCCATGCATAAGTCATCGCTTCTCCTGTGATTGCGCGAATCTTTGTCATCGGCTGGATTTCAATTTTTCCCCATTTTTTAAAATCAGGCAAACTTCTTTGCTTGATCGAAATTCCCGAAGAACTTAATAATGATTTAACATATTTTTTAATATCATCGTCGGAGATTCTACCACCTTCTCCTGATCCGTTAACAGAATTTATATCTACTCCGAGTTCACGTGCAAGGCGCCGCACCGAAGGCGCTGCCGGCACTTCTGCCCTGACTACTTTAGACGAATCCTGATTATTTGACTCCGCATTCTCATCCTCTTTTTTCACTGAATCTTTTTCAGAAATATCCTTCGCTTCTCCCTGATCTTCTAGATTTTCCTGTTTCTCTTCTTTTCCGGAATCTTCATCAGCAGGAATTTCTTTTTTATCCTTAGCATTCTTATCATCATTCTTATCTTCTTCCGGTTTGGCAGTTTTATCTTCCGTCTTTTCCGAATCTTCTTTTGGTTTGGATTCTTTTGAATCAGTTTTTTCTTCTGAATCAGTTTTTTCTTTTGAATCAGTTTTTTCTTTTGAATCAGTT
>JBBRTN010000005.1:0-16667 GCA_038244395.1 Ignavibacteria bacterium | reverse complement strand
TAAATAAAAAAAATAAAAAAGCCTTTAATAAAAAAAAATATCAAGAGCTATAAAGATTATTTTCAGCCGAGTAAAAGCAGTTGCTCTTTGCCCAACACATTGGGCTTTAATTTTCGGACAGACTTTGGTTGATGGTCCTTCTGATGCAAAGACCGCATACGAAATTTCAGAGCAATATAAAATCACACCACTTGATTATTACGCTGAGGGAAAAGTTTTTAACGCACAAATGAAACCTGTCTGGAAACCGGGCGACCCAAAAGAAGATTTTCTGGCTACATGGAAAACAATGTTAACGTCAATGTATGAAAATCCTCCGGAAGAAAAAGATAATATATTGTTGAAATGGTTTTCTCTGATTGGGATAAAACCCGGAGCTGGTAAGGATACTTTGGATGCTCTCGATAATACGGATGAAAAAATAAAAGCGGAATTAATAAGAGCGGAGCAGGAGGGTATGAAAATTTTGCGGGGAGCTGCATTCAATGGATACGGAAGCACACGCAGGAGTAGCTGGAATTCACCTTCAAAATATCTTGGAAGAGCCGGAAAGAATAATGAATTCCTTTTAAGAGCGGCTGTACAGTGCCTGGGAGGAATAGTGGGGAATGACGTTGAGGAATCAGTGTATCTCAATACACGTAAGGATTCGGACGAAAATAATTTTACCGGCAGGAATAAATATACACTGCATTTCCCAAAAGGGCAGCTGCCAAAGGTTAACGCATTCTGGAGCTTAACAATGTACGGAATGGATTTCTGTCTCGTTGATAATCCGATAAACCGTTATTCATTAGGTGACCGTTCAAAAGAATTAAAGTATGATGCCGATGGAAGTCTTACAATATATATTCAAAAAGAATCGCCGGGAAATGATAAAGAAAGCAATTGGCTTCCTTCACCAGGGGAAGAGTTTTATATCGTTCTGAGATGTTATCTTCCGGATGCAGAGATATATGAACAGCGCTGGTTTCCTCCGGCTGTGATAAAGACGGATTAAAATTTTTAATTATAATAAAACTCATGCGAAAATTGTTCGTCTGTATTTTTTTATAATAATTCATGAATGAATTGAAGGTGTGATGAATGGGATGAATTTAGTAATTACTTTCCGCTTGAATATAGTATAAAAGTAATTTAATTTTGTAACAAATATTTTAATTCCCGGTAAACACCCTAAAAACTTTAGTACAATTTTTGGTAAATAAATATTCCCTAACCAAGTTTCACTTAATTAAATAAAACCTATTAAAATTTCTTACATTTTTTTAATTGTTTCTCGCATTGACAAATTTAAGACTCATTCTTAAATTTTCCGGAATCTACAACAAGTCCTTCTCACTGTGATAATAATTTTTAAAATTCATAGCAAAATATTTTTTTAAAATTATTTTTTATTAATCAAAAAAAATTAATATGGCAAAGACAGCACAAAAACAGCCGAACATTCTCTATATTATGGGTGATGATGTCGGTACATGGAATATCGGAGCATATAACCGCGGTATGATGGCGGGACGCACTCCAAATCTCGATAAGTTAGCTTCAGAAGGAGCAATACTTACTGATTATTATGCTGAAGCAAGCTGTACTGCGGGACGTGCATCATTCATCACCGGAGAATTACCGATTCGTACCGGTCTGACAACAGTAGGACAGGCTGGCGCAACCATAGGTATGCCTGCACTGGCTCCGACTATTGCGACTGCATTGAAAAGTATGGGTTATGTTACAGGACAATTCGGAAAGAATCATCTTGGCGACCTTAATCAATTCCTTCCAACTCTCCATGGCTTTGACGAGTTCTTTGGATATCTTTATCATCTCGATGCGATGGAAGATCCATTCCACAAAAATTACCCACAGACTTTAAAAGAAACTGTTGGACCCAGAAATGTCCTGCATTGCTGGGCAACGGATAATGATGATGCAACCGTAGATACAAGATGGGGAAAAGTCGGAAAACAAAAGATAGAAGATAAAGGACCGCTTCCTCCGACACCAACGGACGGTATTGAATTAAATATGGAAACAGTTGATGAAGTGATACTCGATAAAGCTTCCGACTTTATAACCAAATCTGTAAAATCGAATAAGCCGTTTTTCTGCTGGCTCAACCCTACACGTATGCACGTATTTACTCACCTGTCTCCTAAGTATGAAGCAATGAGAACGCCTGAAAACGGCTGGAGCATGCAGGAAGCCGGTATGGCACAGCTGGATGATACTGTTGGAGGCGCTATGAAATTGCTTGATGATCTGGGTGTTGCTGATAATACAATACTCGTATTTTCAACTGACAACGGAGCTGAGGATTTCTCATGGCCTGACGGAGGAACTTCACCATTCAGAGGTTCAAAAGGTATGGGAACGGAAGGCGGATTCAGGGCTCCTTGTATAGTCAGATGGCCGGGAAAAGTAAAAGACGGTTCTGTAATTAACGGGGTAATGTCCGGCATGGACTGGTTCCCGACTTTCTGTGCGGCAGCAGGCGATCCTAATATAATTGCAGAACTGCAGGCAGGAAAATCATTAAACGGAACGAACTACAAAGTTCATCTTGACGGATATAACCAAACTGAACTATTAACAAGCGGTGTTCCTTATCATGCGGGTGCAAGAAATGAATTCTGGTATTTCACTGAATCAGAACTGGCCGCTGCAAGAGTCGGAGATTATAAATATACATTTATTGTTCAGCCGGACGGATGGTTTGGACCAAAAGTAAAACTTGACTGGCCCGGGCTGATAAATGTTCGTCTTGACCCGTTTGAAAAGATGACGGTAGGTCAGTCGTTACTGGCAGGGAACTGGTGGTCTTTTGAATTCTGGAGATTTGTATTCATTCAACAGGAAGTCGGAAAACTTGCAAAGACATTTTTAGACTATCCTCCAATGCAGGCAGGTGCAAGTTTCAATCTTGGTGCTGTAAAAGCCCAGGTTGAAAAAGCAATGGCTTCACGAGGAAGTACGGGCAACTAATCAATTATCAATTATCAATTATCAATTGTAAATTATTAATTCATGATTGATAAATAGCAGATATATTAGTGTGGCACTTTTAGGATAATTTTATTTTAAGTGTCACACTTTTTTTTAAATGGAAGTAGTAAAATTAAGTTAATAATTTAAATAAAAATTTTTATGGAAGACCTTATAAATAATTTCCTTGAAGCAGTAGGTATACGACATAACGGACCACTGGCGTTCAGGCTGATTCTTCAGCCGGTTATGTCTTTGATATATGCTGTCATTGCCGGCATTAAAGATGCTAAAGCGGGGAAAGTGCCATTTCTTTTTGACGGGCTTATTCTCGGAAAGACAAGCAGAAAAGAATACCTTAAGGAGCTCTGGAAAGATGTAGGAAAAGTATTTTTATTAGCCATAGTAATGGAAGTGATTTTCGAGATAATTGAATTTAAAAGCGTAAATCCTCTGGAAGTCATTAAGGTAAGTTTTTTCCTTGCGATAGTTCCGTACTTATTATTAAGAGGCATAGTCAACCGGCTTGCTTCATTGTTTATTAAAAAACCGGATAAATCAAATACTTGATTTCCTACATCGGAAATTAATATGTTATATACTTTATGGTTCAAGTTTTTTTAAATTGAGCATAAGTATATTGCATTCAAAAAATAAAATAAATGAGGCAATATATTCTTCAATGTACTCAATAAATTAAAAATAAAAAAAAATGAAAATAAATTTTTTCAAGATTATAATGATAATTTTTACTTTATCAACCTTCTTACCCTCATCGGTATTTTCACAGAAAAAGCAGTCATTGGCACAGCAGGTGCAAAACCCTATTAGCAGTCTTACTTCTGTGCCTATTCAGGATAATACAAGCTATGAACTTGGCGACCATGGTCAGGCGCAGAATGTTATTAATATTCAACCTGTATTTCCAATGGGCTTTAGTAAAAAACTAAATTTAATTCCAAGAATTATATTACCGATTGTCACACAACCCGATTTAGTCAAAGGAAACGGAAGTACAAATGGTGTCGGGGATATCAATGCTTCTTTTTTCTTTTCGCCAAAAAAAGTAAATAAGATTATCTGGGGTGTAGGACCCGTTATTTCAATTCCAACAGGAACAGGATATGATATCACAAACGGCAAATGGTGTTTAGGTCCCACAGCTGTTGCTCTTATCATGCCTGGACAGTGGGTAATAGGTGGTCTGCTAAATAATATATGGTCATTTGCAGGACAAGGCAATAAACCTTCTGTGAATGCTTTGCTCTTTCAGCCGTTTATTAATTACAATCTTCCCGAGCAATGGTATTTCTCTTTTTCTCCTATAATAACAGCTAACTGGAAAGCATCCTCAGGTAATCAATGGATCGTTCCTCTTGGTATGTCAATAGGAAAAATATTCAGTTATAAAAAGCAGGCGATGAATGTTAGTGTAGGAGCTTTTGGCAATGTAGTAAAACCGGAAATCGGACCTGCTTGGTCTACAAGAATTCAAATTGCTTTCCTGTTCCCCAAGAAATAAAAATAAAATAAAACAGAAATAAAAAATTAATCAATATATTGGTTGAAAATTAGGACTGTCTCTTTTCAGCAGATGACTAAATATTGGTTGAAAGATTTTACCTCGCTTAAAAAATTTTAAGTTTTTTTTTGATAACGGGGGAGACAGGAGCAAAGTGTTGCGGGCTGTGACAATTACCGACACACTGTTTGAAAAATTGAAGAAGGGTTTTTAAATTCGGACCGCGCAGTTAAACTATTAGCATAAAGTTATTTAGTCTAGCCCGAGAGATTTTTCTTCACGAGATTCTTCCCTGTAAATAAATTTCAATACAAAGAGTCCGGCTGCAAATCCCAAAGCAATTACTACTGATATGATGAATACCATTGCAGTATTTGCAGTTAAGTCAATTGCAGCTTTATTTAATTCGTCTCCTGTCAGGAGAGTCACTCTTCTCAGATCATTTAACATGGCAAACATAGACACAGAAGCCCATTGAGGCAGCACTGAACAGATAAGAACGATAGGAGGTACCCTTTGACTTCTTATAATTATTCCCGCTAAGAGAACTATAACAAATGCTGCAACTAATGTAGCCGAGTTTACTGTCAGACCTGCATTTTGCAAAAAATCTCTCGTACATACACCTGCAAAACCGCAGAAAAAAGTAGGCAATATATATTTATATGGGGTTGAATTCAGAATACACATTGAGGTCGCAAAAAAGGCAGACCACATACCAGTGGTTAAAATATCCGTTACACTCATTGTTTACTCCTGCTATGATTAAAGTTTAATAAAAGTATATGCTATCAGAATAACTGTTGCCAGAATTAAAAAGATAAAAGAAGCATTAAGCATTCGCTCAAGCCCGATGAAAATATATCTCTGTTTTGTAAAATCAACAAATCCGTTTATCATCAGAAGACCGGGCACTAAATAAACAAGGCATGCTATGAGTGTCGGGATCTCCGCCTGTCCGTATCCAAGATGCAAAAAAATACTCGTTATGCTTGCTGAGATGAAACCGCAAATAAAAGTTATGTGACTGTCTCTAAAATCTTTTGCCTGAAGCCTCATCCTGACTGACTGGCCGAGAACTGCCGATACAAATACAATCGCAACACTTTCAATTTTGCCATGATGGAAGAGGGAATAAAAGGCTGCAGCTAAACCTGCTAATATAATAAAAATAAAATGCGAATGAATGGGAGGCGAGTTTAAAATTTTTTGCAGTTCAGAATCTACATCAGCCGAAGGTACTTTTCCGTCTCTTACATTTTCTGAAAGTTCTATCACCCTTGATACAGCTGTCAGATTGGTACCTACATTTCCGACTGACTTCATCAGTGTTTTTGTTTCTCCGCCGGCTTCGTAATTTATTAAAACATTATCAAGCCTCCACATAATACTGAAATTTTTTATATTGCTGCTTCCGGTTATATTTTTAAAGGCATGATCAGCCGCTGATGTCGAGCCTCCAAGATGCATTACGGTTACGGCTGTGTTCAATGCTGATTCGATAAGGTTGTTCAGATCCGGGGTTTCTTTTGTATTATCCATTTAAAATTTTAAAATTGGGTATTCATTTCTGCTTATGCAAAAATAAGAAACCATTATAACATTATCTATTTTTAAATTGGGTTTAAATTAATTTTTTAATAATAATAGTAATATAGAATGATTTGATGAAATGACAAGAAGAATAAATTAATATTCTAAGCGGGTCAAAATGAAATTATTTCCCCGCCATCAGACGGGGAAATAATAAAATTAACTGAATACGGTTTTAAAAAAACTTTTGTCAGTTTTCTTTTCTTTCGTATTGTGCGAAGCTTTTGGTTTGAAGTTTTCAGATTTTCCGAGTTCTTTAAGCAGTTCTTTCTCCCTGCTATTGAGTTTCGAAGGTATGTTAACATTTACTCTTACTATCTCATCGCCTCTTCCGTGACCATTCAGATTTTTAATTCCTTTGCCTTTCATCCTTAACAGCTTTCCGGATTGTGTTCCCGGCTCGACAGTTAACTTTGCCTTACCTGTAAGAGTTGGTACAATAACATCCGCTCCCATTATTGCATCTACAATACTCACCTCCAGGTCGAAATAAATATCCTCTCCGTCCCTTACAAAATCTTTGTGTTTCTCCTCTTCGATAAAAACAAGCAGGTTACCCGGATTACCGCCTCTTATGCCGACATTTCCCTGACCCCTGAGTGGAATATAATTTCCTTCCTCTACTCCTGAAGGAACACTTATCTTAATTGTGCTTTCTGATTTTACTCTTCCTTCTCCATGACATTCTTCACATTTCTCTTTTATGATTCTGCCTTCACCCTGACATATATTGCACATGGTTACATTCACAAACTGACCGAACATAGATCTCGTCACCTGTCTGATTTCACCGGAGCCATTGCAGTTACTGCATTTTGTAAAACCACTGCCCGCCTTTGCTCCGGTCCCCTCGCATTTCATGCAGGTCTTGTATTTCTTTACCTTGATTGTTTTGTCAATACCTTCGGCAATTTCTTCAAGAGTAAGTCTTATGCTGACCTTTAAATCACTTCCTTCGTTATTATTACGCCCCGAACCTGCTCCTCCTCCACCAAAAAAATCATCAAATATACTTCCGCCGCCGCTTCTGCTTCCGCCGAAGTTTCCAAAGATATCTCCGAAGTGTGAAAAGATATCATTGATATTGTCAAAGCCCTGAAATCCTCCGTTGCCATTGACACCCTGATGACCAAACTGGTCATACCTTGATCTTTTTTCCGGGTGTGATAAAATTTCATATGCCTCTGCAAGTTCTTTAAATTTTTCTTCCGACTCCGCATTGCCCGGATTCTTATCAGGATGATGCTTCATTGCAAGTTTTCTGTATGAAGTTTTTATTTCTTCTACTGTTGCTGTCTTGCTTACAGACAAAATTTCATAATAATCTCTATTAGTCATTGTTGCTTATTTTTTCCTTTCGATTTTTTAATTGGGTTCGCTTGAAACTAAAACTTTCTCATGCTTCACTACCTTATCCTTCAGCTTATATCCTTTCTCTACTACTTCAAGTACTGTATTGGGCTTTACATCTTCTCTCGGTATCTGCATCAATGCAGAATTTACGTCTACATTAAACTCCTGCCCAAGTGAATTTATCTGCTCTAATCCTTCTTTCTCAAGAACACTCTTAAACTTTTCCTGTATCATCATAATTCCTTTTTTTAATGTTTCGAAATCTTTCGTCTCTCCTTTTTTAATTGATTCTATTGACCTGTCAAGGTCATCATAGACAGGAAGCAAATCCTTTATTATATTTTCCGAAGCGTACTTAATGTAATTAGATATTTCAATATCAGTCCTTCTTTTATAATTTTCAAATTCGGCTGCTTTTCTCTGAAGCATGTCTTTTAATTTTGCAGTTTCATTTTCAGGATTAGTATTTTCATTAATCTGTTCCGGTACGGCATTCTTTTCCTCTGCCATTCCGTTACTTTCTTTTTCCTGATTCTTACTCTTACCGTCTTTTATATTTATATTGTGTTTTTTATTGTTCAATTATTATTCTCCTCGTAAAAATATTATTTATTAAATTGATTTTTCATTTATCAGTTTGGATGTGTACTGCAGAAGCGATACCATTCTTGCATAGTTCATCCTCTTTGGTCCGATGACTCCGATATTTCCTTTGACATCTCCCACACGGTACGATGTAGTGACTACACTGTAATTTCTTAGCTTCTCCAGTTCGTTCTCACTGCCTATGGTTATTAAAACTTCATTGTCCGACCTTGCGGAGTTTTGTAAAATATGTATAACAAGATTTTTATCTTCTGCCAGGTCAATTATCTCTTTGAAATTTTTCGGGTTATCAAATTCCGGCTGCATAATAATATCGCCTGTTCCTCCGACATAAATTTTATTTCCATTTTCTTCTTCATTGTATAATTTATCAATCGAGTTAATGAATAGCTGGATTAGCTCGGGTTCCTGCAGCTTATAATCTCCCACTCTCTCAACGAAGCTGTCCCTGATCTGATTTAATGTCAGTCCGTGAAGCCTTTCGTTTAAAAAGGCGGAAAGATTTTCTAATTTTACTTTTGAAATCTCACTGTCAATTTCCATTATCACTGTCTTTACCATACCCGACTTAATATTCAGTACTACAAGAATCTTATTCGATGCCAGGCTGACAAATTCAAGCCTGTCAAAAATTCCTTTTGAAAACAACGGCTGTGAAACCACAGCAAGCATGTGAGTGATTTTACCGAGTATCCGGGAAGTTTCAACGAATAAATCGCTGCTTTCCAGAATATTTAAATTCTTATCATCAAACCGGCTCTTTAAGTTAGACTCTTCCTGTAAATTAAGTTTTTCCTTGTCCATTAGTAAATCGACATAATATCTGTAGCCTTTATCCGTTGGTATTCTGCCGGCTGAAGTATGTGGTGTATCAAGCAAATCCCTGTCTTCCAGATCGCTCATTACATTCCTTATAGTTGCGGAAGATAAATTTAAATCAGTCTGCTTGGAAACGCTTCTTGAACCCACAGGCGCCGCACTCCGGATAAAATTCTCCACAACATATTTTAATACTTCTTTTTCCCTGTCTGTTAAAGTTTCCATCGTTTACTGCCTTCTATTTCTTTCCTTTTAAAATACCTAATTTATAAAACTTTATAAATGAATAGTTTGAGACACCTTATTTCCCGGTCCCACCTGGTTTCAGATTAATCTTTTCGGATCTTCTTTAAATTTCGGATCGTCATATCCAGGTCCTCATCCAGAAAATGTCTTGCCTGATGCCTCGCTCGTCTTACTTCTTCAAAATTTATTTCTGCATAAATAATATCTTCATCAAAAAGTTTGGCGGCAGCAATTACTTTTCCGAAAGGATCAACGATTTCACTACCTCCCCAGAAATTTATTCCATCTTCGTATCCAACCCTGTTGCAAAAAATAAAGTAGCTTGAAAGGATTCTCGCATAAGCCCGGTGCTGCTCTGAATTTACTTCATAATTCTTAAACTTCGCGGAATTTACTGAAAGACGTGTCGGAGAAGCCGCAATGCCAACTATTATCTGGGCACCGTCCATTGTAACAGTATAAGGTAAAGATAAGTGCCATAAATCTTCACAAACCAATAATCCGATTTTCCCGAATTTTGTTTCGTGTGCCTTGCATTCTTTTCCGCGGGAAAAGTAACGGAATTCTTCGAATAAACCGTAAGTCGGAGGATACATTTTTCTGTGTACAAATTTTATTTCACCATCAGAAATAAATATTCCGGAATTATAAATCGTAAAATTCTTGTCTTCTTCGGCTAATCCGCAGATAATGGAAATTTTCCTGCTCTTTGACTTTAGTTCATCCAGAATTTTCGTCGTGTCAAGCTCAAGGGAAATTACAAAGTTAAGGTCTTTCAGGGAGTATCCTGTTAATGACAATTCGGGAAACACAATAATATCCGCATTATTAGCTATCGCTTCATCGCAAAACTCAAGATGATGTTTTATATTTTTTTCAATGTCCCCGATGACACACGTTACCTGAGCTACAGCTGCTTTCATTTGTATAATTTATTAATTAAAATTCTGAAAAATCCCGAAATCTTTAAGCTGATTGAAAGCCAGACATAAAGTAAAATATTATTATTGTATTTTTTAAAATAATTTAAACAGTCATCATTCCAGATTCTTATCATCCTTTCCCTGTCTTTATAAATGCTTACTCCTTTTGCGTGAATCATTTTTGCCCGGGGACAAAATAATATTTCGTAACCTTCGGCATAAATTTTCCTGCACATGTCTACATCATTAAAAAACATTAAGAACCTTTCATCAAAGCTGCCAGCCTTGCGCAAAACATTTCCCTTTATCATAAGGGCTGCAGCCATCGGCTGGTCAACAACGGTTTCAGTATCATGACTAAAATAATTCATCTTCCACCTGCTGAATTTCCTGCTGTAAGGTAATATATAAGATAGCAGACTGAATTCACAGAACATATCAAAATATTCAGGAAAGGTCCGGACTGACTTCTGTATAGTTCCGTCAATATTCAAAAGCTGCGGGGCAACTGCTCCGGTCTTTTCTTTTGATGTCAGTATATCTGAAAGAACTTTAATCGAATTATCTTTTATTACAGTATCAGGATTTAAAAGTAAAATATTCTTACCCGACGATGAGTTTATTCCCTGGTTGCATGCCTTTGTGAAGCCCCTGTTATCTGCATTTACAATTACATTAACTATTGGAAATTTATTCCCGGCAAATTTTCCAATCACTTCCAGAGTATTATCGGATGAATTGTTGTCGGCAATTATAATCTCGTAATCTATATCCTTCGTGTTTTCAATTATAGATTCAAGGCATCCGTATATTTCAGCCGCGCTGTTCCAGGTGACAATGATTATGGATAAATCAAGACTGTCATGCATTCTTTGCCGATGGTAATGCTTTTAAAATAAAATTACTCAAATCGAGAAATTCATCCTCCGGAATATTTTTCTTCAGAGATTCTTTCTCATCATCCCAGAATTTTTTCATTCCTTTCAGATCATCTTTTGCATAATAATTAATGATCACCGCCGCTGCCTCACGGTACATCGGATAAGACATATTCATTGGCTGCATTCCCATCTCCACTTTTTTCTTTATCCCGTAATAATTATCGAGCAGAGTCTTTATCTCATTGTCATAGTATTCACCAAATCCTGAATTTTTCTCCACCAGCTTTTGATTTTCAAGCTCGTAAATTTCACGGACAAAAATTATTGCACTCACCTGCGGCATCACTCCGTAAAAAAGATCCGATACAAGGATTTCTTTCGTCCCGTCATTTCTGATATCGGCTACCTTAGGCGAGCCCGTATCGAAATATTTCAGTAAGCTTACTTTCTCATTGGATACCATGTCATATACAAACATCCCTTCGGATGTGACTGCATCATTTCCTCCTGAGTTCGTGCCTATAAGAATCTGTTTCTTCTTATCGTTTGCCAGGTCTACGAAAAAATAATCCTTTGAATAATCAACGGTATCAGACAGAATTTTTACATACTTCTTTTCGTCCGTGTTTAGAGCGAAAACTTCTATCATATCAAAATTATAATAATCATTAAATTTATCCGCGGAATCTTTTAAAACGCTGAAGACTATTATCTCCTTATTCCCGTCATTGTTCAGGTCTTCTTTTTCAATTTTATAAATCCGCCTGGGCTGCGAATATTCTACACTGAATTCATGCTCGCCTTCCTTTACTCCCGCCGAATTAAGTTTAGACTTTGTCCTGCCGTCGCTTTGATTTTTCTGTGAACTGTCCTCTTTTGTCTTTGTGCAGGAACAGAAAACAAGGCAGCTTAAAATTAATATTGGAAATATGATTTTTTTCATAAAATATTTATTTAGAATCTTCTAATCTTTTGATTGATGAAATTAATAATTTGCTAAGCTCCTCATCCGTAGTTCCTTCGTTCATTTTTTTAAAAAACGGAATTATGGATTTATCATTTGAATAAGAAAGCAGAATAATAAAACCTCTTTTTACAACTATAAAATTATTGTCAACATACTTAATCGCGAGTGCTTTGACATCATCATCCTTTGCATATTTTCTTAATGCGCTTATTGCAAAACTTCTTAATCTTCCTTCGATATCCGTACCAAACGCAATATCCATTAAGACTTTCTTTACCCTGGTATCTGCTCCGGCTGTATCTGATTTTGTAATAGCAGAAATCACTGCATACTGAACCACATCCCTGTCAGAAATTTTATTTTTATAGGGACTCACTACATCATAAATTTCTTCTGCAGGCAGGCTGTTTCCCAGCGCGGATAATCCGTCTGCCAGTATGTAATCATCCGGCTGATTCTGAATTTGTTCTTTTACAAAATCCCAGTCTTCACTCCTTTTAGAATTTCCCAGCGCTTTCAAAATTTCTCTTTGTACCTTTGTATCTATCTGTTTGCCATAAGCATCTCTTAAAATACTTCCCGACCTGTCGATTATAAAATTTTTCGCAAGTATCTTTGCTGCTTCTGCTCTTGTCCCCCAGAAAATATCATTGTTAAGAGCATTCTGCAGCAGTCTCAAAGTTTCAATTTGATTTATGGTAATTACTGGTTTTCCTGCCGTGTGAGTGGTATCCTCCTTTAAAAATCTTTCAATATTTTTTAAGGCCATTATCCTGTCAATTGCATTTTCGCTCTCAGAGTATTGAGCATCCCATTCTTCAAATGTTTTATGAAAAAAATCCTTGTCAAGAATATTATTTCCGTAATCAAAAACTATCATATCGGGAAATCCCTGCATTGGAATTGTGAATGTCTCTTCGGCTTTGGATATTTCCACACGCTCAACTTTATCTTCAAGTGAATTTTTTAATCTCACATCCACCGGCATTCGGAATACAGGAGTAAGCGTATCCGTAGTCTGCATCTGCCTGACATTTAATATTACACTGCCAGCAACATCATCGTAAGAATAATTTACATCAAGCTTTGGATATCCTGCTTTAAAAATCCACTGATCAAACATCCATTTGAAATCGTTATCTGTACCGGTTTCGGACTTATATGTTTTATTTATTGCATCAATCAAATCACTGCTCACTACATTTTTATATTCATTTTCTTTTAAGTAATTACCCAGCGATTTAAAAAAAATTGTGTCGCCTAAAATGTGTCTGAATGTATTTAAGATCACAGAGCCTTTATCATATATAGCAGTTGTTACGCTTCCGTAGCCTGCCCAAATCGGATATCTCCCTGTCACAGAATCAGAACGAAATGCGTTTTCACCGCTCCGGTAAATTTCATAATCGTATTCATCCCTGCCATAATAATTTTCCTTCCATAATGCCGCAGAGAATTCCGCAAAGCTTTCATTCAGCCACATCTCATTCCAGTTTCTGCATGTGACCAGATCTCCCCACCACTGATGAGCAAGCTCGTGCGAGATTGTCCCATCACCGGAATAATCCTGTTCAGTCCTGTTGTTATAAATTAACCTCTTGATTAATACTGTAGCAGAAGTATTTTCCATTCCTCCGAAAATAAAATCTTCTACTATCACCTGCGAATATTTATTCCACGGATATTCATTTTTGTATTTTTCGGAAAAAACCTTAATCATCTGAGGCGTATTTCTAAAAGTATATGCTGCATCGCCCGTGCTTATATTCTTGTCAGTGTATGACTGGACCGGCAAATCATTAAATTTATATTCGATTATGTTAAAGTCTCCTACTGCAAGCATTATAAGATATGTTGAATTGGGTTTGTCCATTATCCAGTGATCCTGCCTCTTACCCGTATCCGGGATTTTTTTTGAATAATCCAGATAACCGTTTGAAAGTGTTTTGAATTTATCGTCAACGGTTACATACATTTCAAAAGTCGTCTTGTCATTCGGATAATCATAAACCGGTATCCAGTACCTGTTATCATTGTCCTCACCCTGTGTCCATATCTGATAAGGCATTGATGGATTTAATTCTGTCGGGTAAATAAAATATAATCCTCTCTGGGGTTTGCAGGTATAGCTGACCCAATAAGTAATGGTATCCGATGGAGAATAATCCCTGTTCAGATTTATCTTAATCATCCGGCCGTCATATTTGAATTTCAAATCTTTATTCTTTTTGTCCTTAATATAATTTATATTAAATCCAACCGCATCAACTTCAAATTCCCTGAAATTATTTCTTAAGGGTGTTATTTTCGTCTCGACATTTCCTTCCACTTCCTTTTTATCCCAGTTAAAGCCTACATTAATTTTAATATGCTGAACGTCGTAAGTCCTTATTCTTTCAGGCTCCGGTATTGTCGGCTGAGAGAAAAGATTGCCGGAATATATAAAAAGAATTATTAGAAAAATCTTCTTCATAATAAATTCAATTTTAGATTTTGTCTTTCACCAGTATAGTGTCTTTCAGGAAATTTTTATTGTCTCTCTCCGGAAAGTCCAGCATATAATGCAGTCCCCTGGATTCTTTTCTTTTCATCGCCGACAAAATAATCAGGTAAGCAACCGTTACAAGATTCCTTAGTTCAAGCAGATCAACATTCACCTTTGTCTTTATATAAAAATCTTTGATTTCATCTTTCATCATCTTTACTCTTCTGTATGCGCGCTCGAGCCTGATAGTATTCCTTACTATCCCCACATAGTCACTCATTATTTCCTTTATCTCTTTTTTATTATGAGAAACTAAAATCCACTCTTCAGTATTCTCGGTCCCGTCATCATTCCATTGATATACATTATCATATATTTTCTTTAATTCATTAGCTTTGTTCTTTTCAGCTGACTTAAAGTCTTTGCCCGGCGCACGTTCGAATTTTTGTGCTTCATCTTTTAAATCTTCAAAAATCGCATTCGAAAATACCATCGCCTCCAGTAAAGAATTCGATGCGAGCCTGTTAGCCCCGTGAACCCCTGTCATTGTTACTTCTCCGCTTGCATAAAGATTCTTGAGACTTGTCCTTCCGCTCAGGTCGGTTTTAATTCCCCCGCATGAATAATGAGCAGCCGGGACAACCGGAATCATTTCTTTTGTAATATCAATTCCTTTTGCAAGACAATGCCTGTAAATATTTGGAAATTCTTTTTTAATTTTTTCAGCTCCTATGTCTCTCAGGTCAAGACATACATAAATGTCACCGCTTTTTTTCATTTCATTATCAATAGCCCTGGCAACTATGTCCCTCGGAGCCAGCGATTTTCTCCTGTCATACTTTTGCATAAACTCTTTTCCTTTTATAGTCTTTAAAACTCCGCCTGCTCCTCTTACTGCTTCGGTAATTAAAAATACCTGCGATGAATCATTCTTCCCGGATTCATACAGAGTAGTCGGATGAAATTGTATAAACTCCATATTTGCGATTTCGCATCCGGCCCTGTATCCCATCGCAACCCCGTCTCCGGTTGCTATTGCCGGGTTTGTAGTATGCAGGTAGACCTGTCCTGCTCCGCCTGTCGCAAGGATAGTCTTGCCGGCGATTATTCTCTCAACTTTATTTGTTTTCACATTCAAAGCGTAAATGCCGAAACACTTATTTTCCCTGCTGTTTTTTCTTTTCAAATTTTTTTCCGTTAAAAGATCAATCGCAAAATAGTATTCGTAAATTTTAACTTTCTCATTCTTCTCAATTTTTTTTAACAATGCTCTCTCAATTTCTTTCCCTGTTAAATCTTTTGAATGGATGATTCTGTTTCGTGAATGTCCTCCTTCCTTGCCGAGCATAAACTCACCGTTTTCCTTTGTAAAGTGTGCGCCTGATTCAATAAGTTCGTGAATGCTTTCGGGACCTTCGAAAACAATTTTCTTAACCGCTTCGACATTACATAGCCCGGCTCCGCATTCCAGAGTGTCCTCAATGTGCAGACCGAAATTATCATTCTCTGCCATCACTGCCGCAACTCCGCCCTGCGCATAGTTTGTGTTGGATTCGGCTTTCTGTTTTTTTGTGATTATTGAGACACTGCCCAGTTCACTCAGCTTCAGTGCAAGCGATAATCCTGCAATTCCGCTGCCGATAATTAAATAGTCTGTTATCAAATTTTCCCGTAAAATAATGAATAAATTTACTCACAATTAAAAATTATTCAAAGGTAGAAAATTAAAAAAGCGGATACATAGATCCGCTCTGTCTTTTATCTTTGTCAGCAATTATAAATTTAAAAATTTTTATACTTCCAGTACTTTTGCAGGAAACCAGTTACTCTGCAGGGAAGTTACAAAAAATTTTTCAATGTCAATTCTTACGGGAGTGACGGGTGTATAGGTCTGAAATGACGGCATCTTTTCCAGAATGAGGTCTCTTGCAAGCTTATCCTCGGAGACGTCCATTATTACTGCTTCTCCTTTGCCCTGCAAAAAATCCTGCATCGCATCATTCCTGGAAATGGATATTGCTACTTTATTATTTAACTTTATATTCCCAAAAGATTTCCCGTGTGTTTCAAGCAGTAAATAAATCTTTAAATCATCATGCCCGAAATATGCACCCAGTATCCATGGTGAGAATTCCCCTCCGGTTGTCGCTACCATGATAGCGTCATATGATTTTAAAATCTCCAGAACCTTCTCTCTTACTTCCGGTTGTTTTTCAATTACTTCACTCATTTTTATTTTATTTATTTTTTATAATTACAAAATCTAAATTAAAAAATCTAAATGACTTCC
>JBBRTN010000004.1:0-16870 GCA_038244395.1 Ignavibacteria bacterium | reverse complement strand
TTAAAATTACAAGGTAATTTATTTTAATCCTGCGCTTAATGATACTCAAGTCTCTCAAATACCGCAGTTCCGAATTAGCATTTGCAGACGAACAGTTAAAAATCTTAAATTCGTTTTCCCAAAGTTCATTCGATTCCTTTTTGAAAAAATCGGGTATTGATAAATTAACTTCACGTAAGGTAGAAATTTTTCAGATAAATTTGGGGAAGATGTGCAATCAGACATGCAGGCATTGTCATGTGGATGCAGGACCGGACAGGAAAGAAATTATGACCCGGGATACTATGCAGCTCTGCCTCGATAAATTATCCATGACCGGTATTCCTGCTGTAGATCTTACCGGCGGCGCTCCCGAGCTTAATCCGGATTTCAGATGGTTTACAAGAGAATTAAAGAAACTTGACAGGCATATAATGGTAAGATGCAATCTCACTATCATTCTTTCCAATCCCAAATACCATGACCTTCCGGAATTCTTTGCAGAAAATAAAATTGAAGTTATCTCTTCACTCCCTTATTATCAGAAAACAAACACTGACCGGCAGAGAGGTGATGGAGTATTTGAAAAATCAATTGAGGCGCTGCAAATGCTGAATGGTGCAGGATACGGCAGAGAAGGAACGGGTTTAATTTTAAATTTAGTTTACAATCCGTCCGGAGCATTTCTCCCTGCATCTCAAATCTCTCTCGAGAATGATTTCAAAAAAGAGCTATTTACAAAATACGGGATTGTCTTTAACAATTTATATACGATTACAAATATGCCGGTGAGCCGGTTTCTTGAATATCTGATTGACTCGGGAAATTATGAATACTACATGGAGAAACTTGTTAATTCTTTTAATGCCGGCGCGGCAAGAAATGTAATGTGCACAAATACAATTTCAATAGGATGGGACGGTTATATTTATGACTGTGATTTTAACCAGATGCTTGAAATGAAAGTTGAGTGTAAGGAAAAGCAGCATATAAAAGATTTTGACATTCACTATCTTGACACAAGAGAAATCATTACCGGACAGCATTGCTTTGGATGCACTGCCGGCTCGGGCTCAAGCTGCGGAGGCGCCATTTCATAACCTATACTTTTTGAATATTTTCCAAAACCTAAAGATAAAATCATGAAAAAATTAAAAAAGAATAAACTGCTGTTAATAATTTTTTCTTTAATCCTCGTCACTTTACCTTTTATAAAAACCGGCCTGTTCACTTCCGCAAAAGCAGATACAAAAACTAATGTGACTGAATCCGCCGTTAAAAAAATATCCTTCAATACACCTTCGGATGAAGCTCCCGGAATTAATAATGAAACAGGCAGATGGATAAACACAGACAAAAATATTACGATGGAAGACTTAAAGGGCAAAGTAGTCTTAATCGAATTCTGGACCTTCGGATGCTACAATTGCAGGAACACTCTTCCTTATCTGGAAAAATGGTATGACAAATATAAATCAGATAATTTTGAAATGATCGGCGTTCATTGCCCGGAATTTGATAACGAAAGAAATTTTGAGAATGTTAAAAGCAGCGTGAATGAACTTGGAATAAAGTATCCTGTACTTACTGATAATGAATTTTCGGTTTGGGAAAAATATGATGTGCATGCATGGCCTACGATTTTTTTAATTGACAAGAACGGGACTATAAGGTATTCAAGGATCGGGGAAGGGAAATATGATAAAACAGAAGAAGTGATCAATGAACTCCTTGGTGAAAATTATTCGTCCGGAAAAAATAACTAAACTCTGTATCTAAATTATCTGAATAATCTGAATAATCTGAATTGACTGAAAACATTGTCATCATTGGAAACGGGATTACGGGTATAACCGCAGCCCGCCATATCAGGAAAAGAAGCAACAATAAAATCACTGTGATTTCATCCGAGTCAAAATATTTTTTTTCGAGGACTGCTCTGATGTATGTGTATATGGGACATGAGAAATTCGAAAACATACAGCCATACGAAAACCCCTTCTGGGAGAAAAACAGGATTGAGCTGATTCATGACTATGTTACGTTGATTGATACAGAAAATAAAAAATTAAATCTTGCAGGCGGAATCGTATTAAATTACGGGAAGCTGATAATTGCAAGCGGCTCGAAGTCGAATAAATTCGGATGGAAAGGACAGGACTTAAACGGAGTGCAGGGACTTTATTCTTTACAGGACCTTGAACTGCTGGAGAGTAACACAAAAAATATTTCAGGCGCTGTTATTGTCGGAGGAGGATTGATTGGTATCGAGCTTGCAGAAATGCTGGTTACGAGAAATATTCCCGTGACAATGCTTGTAAGGGAAAAGAGTTATTGGGACAACATTCTGCCCATGGAAGAATCAATGATGATAAACAGGCATATTCTCGAACACAACATAAATTTGAGTCTGTCAACCGAGCTGCTGGAGATAAAGAGCGATGAAAATAAAAAAGTAAAATCTGTTATTACCTCAGGCGGTGAAGAAATTAAGTGCGACATTGTCGGGCTGACTGTAGGAGTGAGTCCGAATACTGATGTAGTAAAGAATACTAATATTGAATTCAACAGGGGAATTCTCGTGAATGAATTTCTTGAAACTAATGTAAAGGATATCTATGCAGCCGGAGACTGCGCCGAATTTAAGACTCCCTTTCCGTACAGAAAAAATATTGAGCAGGTCTGGTATACCGGCAGAATGCAGGCGGAGGCGCTTTCTCAAACCATCTGCGGAAAAAGAACTGCATACAATCCGGGAGTCTGGTTTAATTCGGCAAAATTTTTAGACATTGAATATCAGACTTACGGACTTGTAAATATGAATGTGCCTGATGAAAAAAATTTATACTGGGAGCATAAGGACGGAAGAAAATCCATCCGCATAGTATTTACCGATGAATGCGTTATAGGATTTAATCTGATGGGAGTTCGTTACAGGCAGGAAGTTTGCGTTAAATGGATCGAAGAAAAAAAATCTGTAAGGTACGTTCTTGAGAATCTTGGAGAAGCAAATTTCGACCCGGAATTTTTTGATGAATACGAAAAGGATATTATCAAAATTTATAATTCAAATAATAGCGGTAAAAAAATCATACCTAAAACAAAAAGGAAACTCTACAAATCATTTTTCAATAACTCAAAAGAAGTATAACAGATTATGCAGACTGTTCAGATTAACCTCACTGCAGCACATAGTAAGACCGCTCAAAAGAAAACAGGACTTGCATTATTTTCTATCGGGATGCTCTTTTTCCTTATCAGCTTTACAGCAGTGAGCAGGTATAGTCCGGTTTTATTTTTCTTTTTAAGCATCGGCCTCGCAGTGACAGGCGCTTTAATATTTTTTTTCGCACAGCTGAAAGAATCTCTGCCCGGCGTTAAGAAAAATAAACTTATGTTCCTTTCAATGACCAACCGCGGGCTTCTTGGATGGACTGCCGCTGTCTTCCTCACGGGAATGTATATTTTAATTTACTGGTTTCCTGAACTGCTTGAAAATGTAATCCGCACTTTCGACTGGCTTAGTCTTGCCCTTAACGGAAACCCCGCCAATCAATGGTTCCTGTACGGTACCCTTTATACAGTGGCTGTCTTAGTGATGGGAGTGAGAATGATAATTCATAACAGACACAACAAATATCAGATCATTCGGACAATTTCAGTTATGTTCTTTCAGCTGGTCTTAGCTTACCTGATACCTATGTATATTCAGAACGGTTTTTTCTTTTCTTATTTCTGGCCTTTGAAATATGAATATCTTTTTCCCTCGAGTTATGATTATTTAATTAAGTCAGGCGGGATTGGTATGTTTATGTTTTTCTGGGCAGCAGTAATGAGCTTTATTGCTACGCCTGTATTAACTTATTTTTATGGTAAGAGATGGTATTGTTCGTGGGTCTGCGGCTGCGGTGCAATGGCGGAAACGCTTGGAGATCCGTTCAGGCAAAACTCGGATAAATCATTGAAGAGCTGGAAGATTGAGAGATGGATGGTTCACTCGGTATTATTATTAATTATAATTATCACCGCTTTACTCTGGCTTAACCGTGCAAATGGAAATTTTATGCTGGGAAGTTTTACTGACAGCGCCGTGAAGTGGTATGGCTTCTTTATAGGCGCAATGTTTGCCGGTGTAATCGGCGTAGGATTTTATCCGCTGATGGGAGGGAGAGTCTGGTGCAGATTCGGATGTCCTATGGCTGCTGTTCTCGGAATATTTCAGAAATTTTTTTCAAGGTTCAGAATTACTGTCAACGGTGGTCAGTGCATTTCATGCGGTAACTGCTCGACATACTGCGAAATGGGAATTGATGTAAAGTCATATGCTCAGAGAGGACAGAATATTATAAGGTCTTCCTGCGTTGGCTGCGGAATTTGTTCTGAAGTGTGTCCGCGCGGCGTGCTGCGTCTGGAGAATGGTCCGGTAAAAGGCAGGTATGAATTGAATGAAGAATATCTCCGCTGATTAAAAATTTTAGTATGAGGAAAGTATATGTTATCATCCCCGCTATAAATGAAGAGGCCTCAATAGGAAAAGTCATCAAAGGCATTCCGGAAAATATTGTGACAGAAATTATCGTCGTGGATAACGGCTCCTCCGACAATACAGCACAATCGGCAAGACAATCCGGCGCAACGGTTCTGACTGAATTGGACAAAGGATATGGGAATGCGTGCCTTAAAGGAATGGACCATATTTTTAAATATAATCCCGGTAAAGATGATATAATTGTTTTTCTGGACGGAGATTATTCAGACTATCCTGAAGAAATCACTGAAGTGATTTCACCCATCATCATCAATAACAATATCGACATGGTCATCGGGTCCCGGATCCTCGGGAGCAAACTCGGCAAAGTCAGCGCCAATGCACTCCTGCCGCAGGCTCTATTTGGTAACTGGCTTTCAACGAAGTTAATAAGGCTGATCTGGAATTATTCGTTCACGGACTTAGGTCCCTTTAGAGCCGTGAAATACTCTTCATTGAAGGCAATGAATATGGAAGACAGAAATTTCGGCTGGACTGTCGAGATGCAGATCAAGGCGGCAAAATTAAAAATGGAATGCATTGAAGTCCCTGTGAGCTATCGAAAAAGAATCGGAGAATCAAAAGTGACAGGAACTGTTAGCGGCAGTATGAAAGCCGGTATGAAAATACTGTGGGTGATTTTTCTTTCCGTTTTTAAAAAGGATTTGTAATTTATTCCGGATTGCCCTGAGGAGATTTTGTTCTTATTTAATAATTTAATTATTTAATATTCCGGAAGTGTTTCTTAAATTATAAAAAAAAATCTGATTATCTTCAGGGATAAATATAATGTCTTATCTGTAATTTTTTTTGCGTCGGTACTAATTTCATTTTATTTTTTTGATCTTACAGATTACGGCAAAGTAATCTTATACATAATAAATTTTTACATTTGTTTTTTTACAGGGATAATTTTTTTTATAAGAAATAAAAACAGCGGTGAAATTTCCCTGGCTCAGGTTTTATTAATTGCAGTTTCCCTGAGATTAATTTTAATCTTCGCTAACCCCGTAACGAGCGATGATTATTTCAGGTATATGTGGGACGGGAAGATGCAGAGCGAAGGTATAAACCCGTTTGAGTTTCCCCCGCAGGAACTCGCTAATCATCAAGACAATGTGATTTATCCAAAGCTGACTTATCCCGAGATCAAAACAATCTACCCGCCGCTTGCGCAGGTTCTGTTCTTTCTAAGCTACAAACTCTCCGGACCAAATGCTTTCGGTCTCAGGCTTTTTTATTTATTGCTTGACGCAGGCATAATAGTTTTTCTCTTCAAGATTCTTCTGCTTATCAGGATTAATACAAACTATATTTTCCTGTATGTCCTTTCTCCGCTTGTAATATTCGAGTTCTTTATAAATCTTCATATTGATATCGAACTGTTATTCTTCCTTTCGGGCAGCATTTATTTTGTGTTAAGAAATAATATTAAAATATCATTTCTTTTTCTGGGGTTTTCGGTGATGAGCAAGGTTTATACTTTAATTTTTTTGCCACTTTACTTACTTCATTTTTTCAGGCTGAATATGAATTCGGATATCAGTAACAGGTTAAAGAAAATTTTTACCGGGATATTGTTTTTTGTCTCTTCATTTGCAGTGATACTCTTTTATCAAAGTCATATTATTGAAATATTTTACACGATGAGAAATTATATGCAGAATTGGTATTCCAATAATTTAATTTATATGATTATCAATTCAGCCATCGGATTTTTCGGGATTAATAATCACCAGGTAACAAGGATAATATTAATTTTCCTGTTCCTTATTGCTTACATATTCATTTTAAAATCGGATTTTAATTTTCTGCAAAAGTTGTATTTAATCTCCTTCTTTTATCTCTTTTTTTCGCATACTGTACATCCGTGGTATGTAACCGTGCTTGTCCTGTTTATACCGGTATGTTTCAGTTATTCGGCAATTTTCTGGAGCGCTGTTATAGGACTGACAAACCTGACTGTTTATTTTTATCTGAAGGATAATGTGTGGGGCGACTGTGTACCGGTTTTAATTACTGAATATGTTGTCCTTGCAATATTGATTATTTATGACGTGAGAAAATTCAGCTCCGGGTTAACGCCTGAATTAAAGACGTGATTTATATCTCAAAAATTTAATCTGTATTTTTAATTTATTTTAAGGAAAAATAATTTATGGAAAAGAGTGCGCTGATGATCTTTGCAAGAAATCCCGTAGCTGGAAAAGTAAAGACCCGCCTTGCAAAAGATGTAGGTCCGGAGAGAGCTCTCAAAATTTATAAAATGCTGCTGGAGAAAACTTATCTTGAAACCCGGAATATTGACTGTCAAAAATTTTTATTTCTTTCGGACTTCCCTGACAGCAGCATGTTCGACCAAACCTATACCCAGGAAATACAATATGGAAATGATATTGGCGAACGAATGGAAAATGCTTTTAAAATAATTTTCGGAAGAGGGTTCGGTAAAATTTTAGTTGCCGGGACTGACTGTCCCGGATTGAATCCGGATATAGTTAACGGGGCTTTTGAAAAATTAAACACTTTTGATATTGTTGCGGGACCTGCGACAGACGGTGGTTATTACCTTCTCGGCTTGAAGGAGATAAATGAAACATTGTTCACGGATATAAAATGGAGCAGTGAAGAAGTATTAAACCAAACAGTAAAAAAAATTAAATCCTGCGGGCTGAGTTATTTTTTGTTAAAGGAATTAAATGATATTGATGAAGCGAAGGACCTGGTAAATTTCAATCAATTAAACTTGAGTAATCAGAATTTTCCTGATGTCAAATGCTAATAGTTTTCCAATGTCATAAATCAGAAGAATGCTTTTACCTCAGCCCTTCCCGTGTGAATTATGTTGCTGTTTTTGGAAGTCCTGCCGTTATAATTTATAGAAGCCTGTAAATTTTTGCTTATGCTGTAATCAAAAAAAGCTCCCCATATAATAGTCATCCCTTCGGATTTTCCGGATGTCAGTTCATACGGATAAGAAAAATTTTTTTTGTTTAAAGTCACTGCGTCTCTTTCGAGCTCAAGGCGGAGTCTTCCCTGAAGAGCAAATGAATATGTAAACGTCAATATCTGCTGGTTTATGTCAGCCTGGGTGGGAACAAATGGATAGCTGTCTATAGCTCGGAGAAAATTGACCTGGAAAGCGCTTTCTACCTGCTCTATCGGACGGTATGAAAAATTTGTGTTAAGACCTTCGGATTTTATGTTCCAGTTTCTTACCGAATTAGTCGGAGCGTCATTCCTGTTAGCCATATTTAAATATTCCAGAAGGAATGCGAGATCTTTTGTAAGACCGAGCTTGAGCTTGGCAGATTTTTGAATTGTAAATAATCTTTCATTGCCGCTGACATACTGGTTAAAAACATTTTGCTGAATGAATCTAAGCTTGAGAGAATAAGAAGGATTGAATTCGAAAAAATTAATATCCTGTTGTAGAAGCTGAGTTCCGAATAAACTGTTAGAGTCATTTTGAAATGTATTGAAGTGAAGGAAGTAAACATTGTCCGTGTTTGGGTCCTGGCTTTTTTCTTCTACTCTCGCGTATGATTCCGTAGTGATATTGCGGATCAGGTCGGAGAGGAAACTGCTTCCCGTGATCGTCAAAAACCTGTCAGGTTTCAGATCTATTCTGGCTGAAGTATTCAGGGCAGTAACTGGGAAAAGCTCGCTAGTCGGACGGTTGATACGGATATAGTTACCGTCATTAAAATTGGCAAGAACAAACTCAAGTTCATCCTGCAGCCCGTTGCCGTTAAGGTCTCCTAAATAAATATAATTTCCCTGTCCGTAGGGAACCTGCACAAAGACCTTTTCTATCTTTGCCTGTCGCTCACTTGATACATTATAGTAAAGGTCAGTTGACAATGCACTGTTAAACGGGTCCACTCTTGTCTGCCAGTTAACAAGCAAAGTATTGTTGTCTGTGTTTGCATCCGATGCGAATGCTTCGGTATAAATTTTCTTTCTGAATGTAAGCTCAAACAAAGTGGACAGCCATTGCAGACCTCCGTATCTCAGACCGTATGTCTGTGTATATGCATTCGACTGGTCCAGCATTACACCGTCAAGCGGATAATCATCATTGCGGAATATGAACTCGGTATAAAAATTAATATTATATAAATTATTAAGAAGAAATCTCGGCTTGATTTCCGAAAATGCAAAGCTTCCCGTAAGCAGGCTGTCACCGTATAAAGTGACTTCATCGTTTTTCCTTGTCTCCTGCTTATATTCAACATTCGCCTCTAAACTAGGATTATCAAACGAATTGCCTCCAAGAAATTTTTTGTAATTAAGAGTACCGGCCTGCTTTATCCAGCTGCTCTTCGCTCCTATATCCTTATAATTGGCATCAATGATTTCAATTCTGTATGCAGCTTCAGGAAAATTGAGCGTATCATTCTTCAATGCAAATTCCCCGACCGTCCTTAATGAATTAAATATAGTGCCTCTTAGCAGCTGACCGAAATCTGCTTTGAACTCCAGGAACCTTGAAGGCGCAATTCTTAGCGAAGCTTCATGAAGGTCTTCGGTAAGTTTATTAGTATCCTGTATATCATATTCCCTGTAAAACTCCACAGGGTTTATCCGTTCAAGCGGAATAAAAAGTCTGTTGACAAGTTTTTCTCTTACTTTAAATTCAAGCGCATCCATTTTGAGTCCGAGAAATTTGAATTTATTTCTGAAGAACCCGATGTTGCCGTAGAGAGCAATGCCCGAATTATTATTATCATCAAGAGTCGAAAATTTATTAGCATCAAAATTCGATACCGCAGCTTCCACGTTGACGGAGAATTCTTTCTTTGAAGAAGATTCGTAATTAAGATTTATATCTCCTACCTGGTAAGCATTAGGAACGGGAATAAAAACAACTGTGTCATAATTTCCCTGTGATGAGCCTGCAAAGTTATACTGATACGTGCTCTGCTGGACATAATTCCCCGAAGTCTGTCCGACATAAGAGAAAATTACCTGGTAGACTGCGTTAGAGTCATTAGGCGAATATTTATAATAAGTAACATTTGTGTTGTTAATTATTGTATCTGCCTTTGAATACAATCCCCGACCGATCCCTGTCGCCGTATCAACACCGACATATAATACTCCCGACTTCACTGCATTTAATTTATTGTCACCTGCATTGGCGAGTATCTGCTTATCCTGATCTGTCAGAGTAAAGTCAACTGTCTTATTCTCATTGTCATTCTGATTAACATAGTATGCGGACAGTAATACCTTGTTCTGCACAAGTCTCAACTGGTTCGCGCCGGAAAGAATTATTCTCGAATATTTCCTGTCAGTGTATTCGAAGTCAACTATAATTCTTGAATCGCTTGTGATGATTCTTTTATTTGTAAATGTAATCGTTCCTATTCCGTAATCAATTGTATAATCCGCCTGCTCGCCGCGTATCATCGGATTGCCGTCCAGATAGACTTTCTCAGTCCCCGATAAAACAAGAATATTTATTTCGTTGTCCACGCCAAGCAATACATAAGGTCCCTGAATTCCGTCTGTTCCGTTGAACTGGTTAGTATTAAACTTTCCGCTCTGCACCGCCCCGCTGAAAAAAATATTTCCCGCTCCGTAGTCACTGAATCCTTTCGCTCCCTGTATCTTTCTTTTAAAATTCATGAACTGCGTATTTGCAAAATCAACATTGATATCTCCAATAGTTCCTACAAAACTTTTGCTTTTAATTTCAATAAATACTTTATCAAGCTCCTGCAGTTTTTCCGTATTGCCTTCGGGCTGAATGGGCGAGTTTTCATCAGTCAGCGCAGCATTTATTTCGATACCGTCACTAAGCTTTCCGTTCAGCTGAAGCCTGAATCCGGAGTTAAGAGTCAGGTCCCGGTTTGAGCCGATGTTCACTCCTCTGAAGAGACTCCCTGATTTTTCCAAATCTGTTCCTTCAAATATGCTTCCCATAAAATCCTTTTTCTGCGTAGCTATCTGAACCGTATCACCTGTCACCGAATCCCGTTCGACAGTTACTTCAAAGTTTGAATACTCTTCTTTTAAACTATATGGAAAAACATCGTAGTCTATGCTTAGATTATAAATCTGGAATGTATCGAGGCTGTATTTTTGAAACAGGTCCTTGCTCAGTATTATTATTCCTTCCCGGTAATTAAAATTATAATCACTTACAGGAGTCAATACATTATTATGCAGAGTCAGTATATCCGAAAACTGAATTATGAATTTATCATTTATATTTATCAGAGTATCCTGATAACCTATTTTTGCAATGTAAGTTTTATAATTTGGGTTTTGCTGCTGTGAATACAGCATTGAAGTGAAAAGAAAAACCGTAAGGATAATTATAAACTTTCTGATTACCATTTAATCAATTTTATTTAACCCGCGATTCTATTTCAGAATTCAGAATTCAGGTTAAAAAATTACATTTACTTTAAAGAGTTTAAATTAATAAATGTATAATCAAAAAATGCTTTATTTATTTTTATTTAATGAAAATATTATATTATGCGATTACCCAATCAACCTATTAACCTATGGATTATGACTGCGGTCATTTAACATTAATATATCCCTGATTCGTCTTCGGATGATACGTTTGACTTCACACTCTTATCGGTTTTTCTGATCAATAAGCTTACAGAATTAGTCCTGAAGCCTTCGTCTTCGTATTGAATTTCAATCGGAACATCATCAGAGAGTCTCACATTACTTCCGGGAGTTGTGGTATTCTTTGAATAAATAAAACTCAATCCTCCGAATAATGATTTCTTAATTTTTCCTAATTCACCAGATAGATTCTGTGTAATGGAATAGGAGGAAAATCCCCCGAGACAGATTTCCTGCTGCGGTACATTATCAAGGACAAGCTCAAAACATTTTTTCTTTAATATTAAAAATATAAAAAATAAAATAAGCCCGAGCAGAAGGGCTATCAGTCCGATCAGCACAAACAATCTCCAGGGTCCGTATTTCATTCTTATCTCCAGAGGAATTTTGGTCACAATCTTCTTGTCTTTAAGAACCGGCTGAAATATTTCCGGAACGGACTTAAGCGCAAAGAGATCTTTGAAAGTGTTAACATAATTTTCATCGAGCAGTATATCAACCTGTGAAACGTCAAGCACCAGGTCTCCGCCAATTGAAAAATCTTCCTTGAATATTGTATTGAAAGAAAACCTTGGCGTGATTTCGGGTAAATTAAATATCACGGAGAAGCCTGTTACCTCTCCTTCAGGCGAAACATTGCTGACCGATGAAGGTGATATCGTCTGCGTTCCAAGCGACTTTACAGAATAATCGGATGAAGTGAAGTTATCAAGTCCGACATTAAGTTTCGCGCTTTTAATAATGTACGGATACAGATTTGATTTTAATGTAAGGTCGTTGAAAGTTTCCCTGACTTTTTCTCCTTCTTCAAAACCAAATCCTCTCAGAGTCGAGCCGTCATAAAATAATTTCCCGGGAGTAATTCTGCTTTGAGTAATTCTCGGCTTCAGGACTATTGTACCGATATCAAGAGGTTTGAGTGTTATTGCTTTCTGTTTTATCCCTACTCCCCGGAGAATCCCGTCATAATATTCCAGGTCCTGCTGGGACAGATTATTTTTTGAGTAGACGATACCGTAAGCAACATATCCTTTGGATGTGTCTCCGCCTTCGACAAGCTTTTCAGGAATCGGGAAGAGCAGCACTTTCTGAATCCTGTTGTCATTTCTCAGCTTGCCGTAAAAATCAAGAGTGTTCTGATATGACGAGTCACCGCTGCCGGAATTGTCATTTATATTATCCGTGATAAGCCAGATAATCCCTGTGTTTCCCGATATCTGTGCGATCCCCTTGTTCAGCGCTTCGATTAAATCAGTTGTCCCCGTCATATTATCCCTGCCCTTCATCAGGTCAAATTTACCCATCACTTCATCCGGAATTAATTTACTTCCTTCACCTTCGTATAAAACTTTCGGAGAAATAATTCCTCTCTGCGCGTCAGTCTTTGTAAAAATCATTATATCAGCTCTGTCATTCTGCTTTACTGAATTTTTTATTAGTGCCTTGCAGAATAATTTGAACGTGCTCTGCGGCTGCAAATAATAAGGCGACATGCTTCCCGAATTGTCAAAAAGAAATATAAATTGATTCTCTGAATCAACCTGCGCAAAGCAGGCTGCAGAAATAAAGAATACCAGAGCGGAAAAAAGTTTTTTCATTAATTAATGTATTCGGTTTTAGACTTCCTGTTAAAGATGGATATTTAATTTATCATTAGTAAAAACTTCTAGTGTCCCGTTTTTAGTTAAAATAAAAATTTCATTTCCGGAAATTACTGATGAAATAATCTCAACAGATTCTTCTTCATTTCCTTTAGATGAAATCACATAACCTTCGGCTTCCTGGAACCTGTTAAGATTGCAGAAAACAATCTTGTTTTTTTGCGAAACAACTATCACGTTTTTGCTTATTGCCTCAATTTTATTCTCGTATTCATCATCGAAGCTATAAACAGGAAGCCCGCTTGACTTATAATACTTCCAGCCGTCTAGCGCTCCGATGAAAATATTATCTGCGAATCCGCCGATTGAATTAATATAATTATTTTTGATCCCCGAAAATCTGAACTTATAATTAACCGGCGGTAAATCAAGATAATACAATTCATTCAAATGTGTTGTAATATATACCCTATAGTTTAAATAAAATATAAAAGAATTTTCATCGGTCTTTATCTCAAGTGAATGTTCTTCGGAAAAATTTTTATCCGCATCATATATCAGAATGAATGAGTCATATAAAATAAACGCCGTCCCTTCTGCAATGCAGATCACATCGCTCACAAAATCCTTAACATCAAACCTGTGTTCAAAAATTATTTCCTGATTTTTTAAATCAATTGCTTTCAGAATAGCACTGTGATTTACGGGACTGAACTCCGTGAATATTAAAGTTTCCTTATGACGGTTAAGATTGCTCCAGATAAAATAATCCGGGGTTGAATTATATATTTCTTTGAATTTCAACTCACTGCCTTCATCAAATAAAAATATTTTCTTAAGAGAGTTAAGATAAATATTGTTTTCATAAACCAGTCCGGTCTTCTCAAAAGATTCATTCTCCAAAAAGATTTTTTCCTTTAAGACTCCTGTTTGTCTGTCAATTAAATATACATTTCCGTTTCTTGAAGACAGAATAATGTATATGTTGTTTTCCAGAATTGCATTAAAGAATTCATCTTTCAGATTTATCCCGAATTTCAGCCTGAATCCATTTTCAATGCCTTCGGGAAATTTTAATTCGGTGTAATACGAATTATTTATATGAAGATTACCTCTGAATCCTGAATTAATTTTTTTGTCCGGAATAATTTCTTCGACGCGCTTTTCCGTGCCTTCGGAATCAGCTTTAATTATCTCTTCATCAAAGTCAATGACTATCCTGTTTTCCTCCCGCGCTTTCTCTGCCTTACCGCTGTCTTTCTCGTCGTCAAAGTCTACTATAATTCTTTCAGCCATTTTTTATTTAAATCTTTTTCGTTTCTAATTTACCAGTGGCTGCTCTCTCCAGCCTGTCATTTATCGCAATTCCCAAACCCTCATCTGCGACTTTTATGCAAACTATAAAATCAAAATTCATTTCATCTAACTTTCTTAAATCAGAAAACAGGTTCAATGCAATTTCCTTCAAATCTCTGTACCCGGAAAAATCCAGGATGCCGATCTTCTTTCCTGAAATATTTTTAACTGATACAAAGTCTCTTACAATATAAAGCGGAGTAACAGGTGCATAATGACTTTTCAGAGATCCGGGAGAAATAATTTTTTTGGATTTTTCCACGCTTACTTTTCCTATGACTTTTTCAATCTCTTCCCTTGTTACAAAACCATGCCGTAAAATTTTTATCTTCTCCTCGACAAAACTGATGACAGTTGACTCAATCCCTATTTCACATTTTCCTCCGTCAAGAATATAATTAATTTTACCGTCAAGCTCGGATAAAACTTCCTCTGCCGTAGTCGGAGAGATTTTTCCGGATCTGTTCGCAGAAGGTGCGGCTATCGGCAAACAGGTTTGCTCCAGCACTTTTCTGAATAATGGGTGTGACGGAATTCTTAATCCGACACTGTCATTTCCGGAAGTTACTATACCGGGAATAATTTTTTTTTTCTTAACGACAAAAGTTATCGGTCCCGGGGAAAATTTATCTGCAAGCTCATAAACTTCATCAGGAATATTTTCCGCATATTTCTGCAGATCGCTTTTCTCATATACATGAACTATAATCGGATTGAATGCAGGTCTTTCTTTTGTTTCGTATATTTTTATCACTGCATCTTCAAGAAGCGCATTTGCCCCAAGCCCGTAGACTGTTTCAGACGGAAGCCCGGTGACATTTCCGTTCACTATTTCTTCCGCCGCAAAAATAAAATTATTTATAATTTCAGTTTTCAACCCGTATTTTATGTGCTTCAGTGACTTCTTGCCAGTACTATTTCTTCGAGTTTTCTGACGCGCTTTCTTAAGCCTGCACCCCTGTAAGCAAGATGAAAGACTACTGCAAAAGATAAAATAATGAATGACATGAACACAAATCCAATCCGGTAAATGTAGTCAAACATCTGTATCAGAGGATCATAAAAAGATTTTTCAAGCATTCGTGTTTTTTCTTTCTGATATTTGCTTTCATCTGTTTTTTCCGAAGAGAAAAAATTCTTAATTTTATCAATCTGAAGTTCAATCTGCTTTGATTTATAAACAAGATCGTCTATTTTATCATCAACGGATTCGAGATAACTTTTTTTAAACCCTGATAAGTCAAGAGTATGTCCGGATAACGAGTCAAACATCGGCGCGAAAAGTGATGATCCGAATATTGCGACAAAAAAAATCAGCCCGCTTAAAAAATAAAGTATTGTATATGTTGTTTTCATTTTTCTTTTGATAAAAATAGCTTTTCTTAAAAATAAATAATATGTGATAAAGTGAGACTAATAGTTTATTATAGTTTATATAGTTTTACTTAATTGTGTTAATTTATCCGAAGCTGTAATGGAAAAACCCATTGGATATATTGAATATATTGGATATAAATTAATATACAATTTATATAAAATAATTAAGAATTTTTAAATACGAAAAAAATTGAAAATCAGGAAAGCAGAAGAAAAGGATGTTGAGGGAATCTCGGAATTATATTACGGGACTGTCCGGAGCATAAACTCAAAAGATTATAGCGAAAAAGAAATTGAAGTCTGGTCCTCATCCGCTTTTAATTTTGAAAGATGGAAAAAAAATATTGCTGAGCAGTATTTTTTAGTAGCCGAGGAGGAGGAGGAGGACAATTTGATAATCGGGTTCAGCTCAATAACCCCGGAAGGATATCTAGATTTTATGTATGTGCATAAAGATTTCCAGCGAAGAGGAGTCGCGTCCGGTTTACTATCCGGGATTGAAGAAAAAGCGTCAGAGCAAAATAACGAAGAGATATATTATCATGTAAGCAGGACAGCAAAAGAATTCTTTGAAAAGTCAGGCTATGTATATTCGGGGGATAATACAGAGACCTTTAAAGGAGTTGTGTTTGTAAACAACATCATGATTAAAAAAATGAACGTAAGGTAATCCAAAGTTAAAAGTAAAACAGTTAAATACATAACTTAAAATATTTCCTTTCATTAATTATATTGTCACCCATGTCAAAGATTAAATCAAAATATGTCTGCCAGTCATGCGGATACAGTTCGGTAAGATGGAGCGGTAAATGTCCGGAATGTGAAACGTGGAATTCAATGGTGGAAGAGATTGTAAATGTTGATTCATACAGGAACAGCAAGAAGAATTCACAGGCATTATTAAAAGTGAACGGGGATAATTACAAGTCGCTGGCGGATGTTGCTTCAATACACGAATCGAGAACACTAACTCAGATAACCGAGCTGGACAGGGTTCTCGGAGGAGGGATTGTTGACGGCTCTGTAATACTGATAGGCGGAGATCCGGGGATCGGTAAATCGACACTGATGCTTCAGCTTGCTGAAAAAATTGCAGGGAAAAAAATACTCTACGTCAGCGGTGAGGAGTCGGCTTCACAAATAAAACTGCGCGCCGACAGACTGAATTATAATTTAAGCAACTTTTATATTTTATCTGAAACCAATCTCGGTATTATACAGGCGGTTATTGAAAAAGAATCTCCTGACATTGTTATTATTGATTCCATTCAAACTGTTTTCCGTCCTGAAATAGAAAGCGCACCGGGTACAGTTTCGCAGCTCAGAGAATCCACTGCCTTAATCATGAACCTTGCAAAGTCAAATGATTTTTCCGTTTTCATTGTCGGTCATATCACAAAGGAAGGAATGATAGCCGGACCAAAAGTTCTGGAGC
>JBBRTN010000003.1:0-19226 GCA_038244395.1 Ignavibacteria bacterium | reverse complement strand
TTGTAGTGGTTTCAGCCCGAAGAAAATCACGTTTAGTAAACATCGTAAGCGAAATAAAATTTGCTGACCGGGAAGCCACTGCATTCGTTTGTAATGTCACTTCGGAAAGGAGCATTCAGGGGACAGCCAAGAGAATACGCGAGAAATACGGCAGGATAGATGCCCTGATAAATAACGCCGGCGCAACTGTTTTCAAATCATTTTTAGAAACGAAGCCTTTTGATTTTGACAATGTAATAGATACAAATTTACGCGGGGCATTTTTGTGCATGAAATTCGTCTTGCCGCAAATGATCAAGAATAAAAAAGGGCATATAATAAATATACTATCCGTTGCAGCAAACACGGCGTTTGAGAACAGCTCCGTATATGCAGCCTCAAAGGCGGGTTTACTTGCCATGAGTAACTGTATCCGGGAGGAAGTCAGAAGGTATAATATAAAGATTAGTAATGTTCTTCCCGGTGCGGTTGAGACAGCAATGTGGGACAGCAGGTCCCGGCAGAAATTTAAAAACCGGATGATGTCTCCGAATGATATTGCAAAAATCGTACTGGACATTTATAGTCAGCCTCGTAAAGTGCTGATAGAGGATATAACTATCCGGCCGATAAAGGGAGATATTTGAGCATGCGAACCAAAATTCGAAATAATTTTTTGTTTAAATAAAATACATCTTCCGGTAACAAAAAATCTTCTTATCCGTCTTGAGTCTTAGGAATTCCCATTAGTGAAATCAAAACAATTTATTTATTAAAGTCATTTTATTAAAAACATAAATACAAATAATGAAAAAAACCGAGCCTGAAATTTTAGCAGAAGTCTACGGGAAAGTTCGCGGACTTTCAAAAATGTTTATTGGTGCATTAAAGGATATCGATGTTAATCAGCAGCTTGAATTTAATAATATAAAGTTCAACAGTGCATATTGGATAGTAGCTCATCTTGTTTGGACAGAGCATACTTTATTAGTAAATGGTGTTGGAGGAGAGGACATGAAAATTGAGTGGATAAATGAATACGGTTTCGGTTCTGATCCTGATGAAATAAAGACAAAGCCGCCATTTGAGGAAGTTATCAAAAAATTAGATGAAGTACATATAAAAGCAATTGAAGTTATTCAGGGATTAACGGAGGAGCAGCTTGAAGAGGATAATTATATGGGTGCGAGTTTCGGAGGCTCAAAATGCAAAAGAAACCTGATAACTCATGTTATCAGACATGAGCCAATGCACATAGGACAATTGACCTGGATCTTAAAGGCAAACGGATTAAAATTCGCTTAGATTAACTTTTCAAAAATTCAGTAAAACGTACTCAAAATATACAAAACCTATTAAATAAATAACAAAAAACGTAATTTATTTCGAATTATAACTAAAATCTGTTAAAATGTATTGATTGATTTTGTAAGGTCAATTAACTATTTTAATCAACATTTTAAAAAATAAACGAATATTTCGGGAAAATTATATTAAATGGCAACCACATCAGATTTAAAATCAGGAGTAATTATAAATTTTAACAATGATTTACATTCAGTAGTCTCAGTTGAGCACAGAACTCCGGGAAATTTAAGAGCATTTTACCAGGTTAAGCTAAGAAATCTTAAAAACGGAAAGACAATTGAAAACAGGTTTCGATCCGGAGAGGAAGTAAAGATTGAAAGATTAGACTCGGTGACATACCAGTTTTTATACAAAGACGGCGACAGTTTTGTGTTCATGGATAATGATACTTACGATCAGGTCAATATATCAGATAATATAATCGGTAAGGAAGGTAATTTTTTGAAAGAAGGAGAAGTGGTACAGATATTCTTTCATAATTCCAGGGTTCTGTCAATTGAATTACCGCCTCATGTATATTTAAAAGTCACATCTGCGCCTCCGGGTCTTAAGGGTGACACGGCTACGGGTGCAACAAAACCTGTAACAGTGGAAACCGGAGCAACAATAAATGCTCCGTTATTTATTAACGAAGGAGATATTCTCAGAATAGATTCGAGAACCGGTGAATATATTGAAAGGGCAAAAGCATAATTCCGGTATACAAAAAAATTATAAATCAATATTTATGAAAATGGATTTAACTTATTTAAAAAAGCTAATAAAAATACTTGATACAAGTAATGTTGCAGAAATTGAGATTGAAGAAGAAGGAACGAGAATAAAATTATCAAAGCCAAAAACAAAAATTGCAGCTAACTTATCCCCGGTTAATATAACATCATTACAAAATCAAAATCCTTCCGAAACTACTGATTCAGCAAAAACAGATGATGAGAAAAAAGTTGAGGTCGCAAAAATCGAAGTCCAGGGTGAGAATATTTATGAAGTAAAATCACCCATGGTCGGAACATTTTACAGGGCTCCGTCACCTGACGCAGATTCTTATATAAACATCGGAAGCAATGTGTCATCCGGTTCGGTATTATGCATAATAGAGGCAATGAAACTAATGAATGAAATAGAGTCTGAGGTTTCCGGAAAAATTACAAAGATACTTGTCGAAAACGGTCAGCCTGTGGAGTACAACCAACCGCTTTTCTTAATTGAGAAGAATTAATTTTTCAAAATTTATTTTTAGATGATAAAAAAATTACTCATTGCAAACAGAGGTGAGATAGCTTTAAGAATTATCCGGACCGCAAGGGAAATGGGTATAAAAACTGTAGCAGTATATTCTGATGCTGATAAAGATTCACTTCATGTAAGATTTGCGGATGAAGCAGTTTGTATTGGAGCTCCGGCATCGAAGGAAAGTTATTTAAACATTCCCAGAATATTATCCGCAGCGGCTATTACTAACGCCGATGCAATTCACCCGGGGTACGGATTTTTGGCGGAGAATGCCGAGTTCGCGGAGATTTGTATTGACTCAAAACTTAACTTCATCGGACCGATGCCTGATATGATTACATCCATGGGCAATAAGTCTTTTGCTAAAGATACGATGAGAGCGGCAGGCGTCCCTGTAGTTCCGGGCAGTGACGGAATAGTAAAGGATCTTGAAGAAGCAAGAGAACTTTCGAACAAGATTGGACTTCCTGTAATGATTAAAGCATCTGCAGGAGGCGGCGGTAAAGGAATGAGAATAGTCCGTGAAGCTGATCAGCTTGAAAATGCATATGTGACTGCAAAAACAGAAGCATTAAATTCCTTCGGTAATGATGATATCTATATTGAAAAATTTGTTGACAAGCCGAGGCACGTTGAGATCCAGTTGCTTGGTGATAAATACGGGAATATAATTTCGCTTGGCGAAAGAGACTGCTCCATTCAAAGGAGGCATCAGAAATTAATCGAAGAATCTCCTTCACCTTTTATTGATGAAATCACGCGCGGAGAGATGGCAAAGGCTGCAATACTTGGAGCAAAGTCTGTAAATTATTTGGGAGCAGGAACAATCGAATTCTTAGTTGATATGGATAAGAATTTTTATTTTATGGAAATGAATACAAGAATACAGGTCGAGCATCCGGTTACTGAAGAAATTACCGAGATTGATTTGGTACGCGAGCAGATACGGATTGCGAACGGCGAAAAAATAAGTAAGAAAAAAATTAAATTGTCGGGGCATTCTATCGAGTGCAGAATAAATGCCGAAGATCCTGAAAATAATTTCAGACCTTCACCGGGCCTGGTTACTGCGTTTAACCAACCGGGAGGAAACGGCGTAAGAGTGGATACGCATTGTTATACGGGTTACAGGATTCCTCCTTATTATGATTCTATGATCGGAAAATTAATTACATATGCACCTACAAGGAATGAAGCAGTACGGAAAATGTCGCGGGCTCTGGATGAATTCATTGTTGAAGGAATCAAAACTACGATACCATTTCACCAGATGATAATGCAGAATGAAAAATTTCTTAACAATGATTATGATACCGGATTTATTGACAGCCTGAAATTAAGTGAATGAATAATTTAAAATTTTTAAAGATGCAGAGAATCAAAATATTATTTGCAGTAGTCTTCCTGGCTTTCTTCAGTATGAACTCGTATGCTTTTAATCCGGTGAAAAATATCGAGCCGGTAAAGCAAAGTCCGGACAGCAATAAGAAAAGCAGCATTCAAAATACACCCAATGTTTCAGTAGACACAGCCATTGCCAAAATACAAAAAGATCTGCCCATTGATACCGCCCCTGGCAAAATGCCTTTGCAGACAATTGTTCAGACAGACACGATAAAAAAATTGGACTCAATATTAATTCCACCGGTTACGGAGGAGAATATGACTAACACACGGCTGTTCATTTATATACTGCTGTCTGTAATTGGTTTAGGATTATTCTTCTTTATCTTTGTGATAAATCTCTTCAAGACTTTTCATAAAAAAAAATCCACAAGACAGTCTTTACTATTAAGCTGGACTTTATTTTTTATAGTAACTATAGTCTGGGTTTTTATCATCTGGGGATTGGTCGCAGGCTTCTGGACATCGGCTTCTTTCATGATTGTTGTGATTTTTCTATTTATAATAAGTTTGATAATGACTATAATCGCTATCAAATCTAAATAAATTTACTGCTTTTCCATTTTAATATAAAATATCTTCTCTGATAATTATAAATTATGAAAAAATATTATGCGTTAATTTTGGGCGCATCCAGCGGATTCGGCAAGGCAATATCGTTAGCATTGGCAAAAGACGGAGTAAATATTATTGGAGTTCACCTGGACAGAGCTACGACGATGCCTGACGTAAACAAACTTATTTCAGATATAAAAGAACTTGGAGTCGATGTACATTTCTTTAACGGGAATGCCGCTGATGCACAAAAAAGAAACGAGATTATTAAAGAGATAGAAAATATTTTTTCCAAAGAAAAAGACGGAGCTACAATCAGGATACTTGTTCATTCTCTTGCATTCGGAACATTAAGACCATTTATTTCTGAAAAGCCAGAAGATGCAATCAATCAGAAGCAGATTGAAATGACATTGGGTGTCATGGCTAACAGTTTAGTCTACTGGACACAGGAAGTTGTAAATAACAAGCTGATGGAAAGAGGCGCAAAAATTTACGGCATGACTTCATCCGGAGGTCAGCGGCAAATTGAATTTTACGGAGCTGTATCCGCGGCAAAGGCATGTCTGGAATCTTACATTCGGCAGCTTGCGATGGAATTAGGATCGAGAGGAATCTCTGCAAACTCAATCAGGGCAGGCGTTACAGCAACACCTGCATTAAGTAAAATTCCCAAGAGTCAGAATATTATTGATAATGCGATCCAGCGAAATCCTGAGCACAGGCTCACTACTCCGGAGGAAGTTGCGATGTTCATTGTAGATAACTACAAACAGGATTCACACTGGATGACGGGCAACGTCATCAATCTTGATGGCGGCGAAAGCATTGTCGAATTATAAGAATGTTTTATTTGTTGAAGATGTTTGTATTTTTAAATTTAGTTTTTACACCTGAATATGGAAGGTAAAATAAATATAGATTCAGAACCGGCAGACCAAAATTTAATTCTGGATATTTCTGCAAAAGAGAAGCTTGAGCTAAAGACTCAGGAGCTCATGCCCACTATAATAATCGGACTCGGAGGAACAGGCAAAGAAGTAATGCTGAGAATACGAAGACAGTTTGTAGAGAAGTACGGTTCAATAAATGAATTTCCGATTATATCCTATCTTTACATCGATACTGACAATGCTCCTTCAGAGGAAAGCGGGATAGCACGTGAAAGAGATTATTTAATTAATGAAATAGATTTTCAGCCCTCCGAAAAAATTTTCCATCCCGTGAATCCTTCAGATTATATTTACAGGATACAGGATGTACCTAACATCAAGGAATGGCTCAGCACGACAGGAGAAATTGCGAAACTCGGGACAATGAACACCGGAGCGGGTCAGATAAGACCTGCAGCCCGTCTGGCATTTTTCCATAATTACGATGAGATCGTTTCTAAACTTACTGCGGCAAAATCGAGAATCACAGATTCACGCTCGATTAATTTAGTTAAAGATATACACAAAATTAAAAATGTTAACACCGATAAGATAAATGTTTATGTTATAACATCAGTGAGCGGCGGGACCGGCTCGGGAATGATTATGGACATGGGTTTTCTTATCAGGAGTATTTTTAGAAACCAGGCAGTCTCAACATGTTATATAGTTCTTCCGAAAATTTATCAGTCATACGGAAAAGAAAGAGTGTTTGCAAACGGCTATGCAGCTTTGAAAGAATTTGAATATTATAATCTTAAAAATACTTTTGAAGTCTCATGGAAAAAAAATGAGCCGCATAAATTTCAGCCGGGAGTATATGATGATACTTACATAATTGACGGGGAAAACTCAAAGAACCTGTCACTATCAGATCAGAATAACCGCGACATTTATAAGATGCTTGCCGATACCATATTTAATGATTTTTCTAATTCAGATTTTGCTAACTATAAAAGAGGAGTACGGGTAAATCTTGTTCAGTACAAACAAAGATTATGGCCCGATGATAATTCCGTTACCGATAATACTTATTCAAGAAAATATTCGAGCCTGGGTCAGGCGACAATTTCAATCCCTGTTGACAGGATTATTATTTCCTGCGCATATAAACTTTGTGAGGATATTATAAATTATTATCTGACATATGCTGAGGGTTCACAAAGCGAAGTGGACAATTATCTGATAACTGAATTCCTTCCCGAGCTGGGCCTGCTCGAATCAAAGAATAAATTCCAGCTTCTTGATTCACTGTACAAAAGCGGCGAGAAAACTTCCATTCAATCGAACATAAAATCTTTCCTTACAGGTTTACAAAATGATTTGATAAGCGGAAAGCGCGGGACAAACTGGTCTTCATATCTTCTCAATGAAAAAATGAAGTTTGATACAAACTTCCGGGATGACACCGATATTAACAGGCAGGGAATGTTTTTCACGCAGATATTTTCAAACAGGTCAAAGAATATCCAGACACTGATCGGGGACAGGGAAAGGAATATTATCGGAAATCTGGAGAGGAAAATAAACTCACTCGTAAATGATTCGACCCGCGGAGTGTTCTATGCAATAAACTTACTGAAAAGATTACAATTTATTCTGACTGATGGAAATTTTGATTACATTCCTAAGTATGAAAAAGAAATTAAAGATTTACAGACGTTGGTTACGAAACTCGATGCGGAGTTTAGAAGAAAATTTCAGGAGCTTAAAGAGGATGAATCGCGATCAAAGATAAACGTTCTCCGGAAGTCAGCGATGACAGGGACTCTGGAAAAAGTTTTGAATATCATGGAGGAGTATTACAATGCGCTGATAAAATTAAAATCAAGATATTATGCCAGGGAAATCGCGTTAAGAATTCTTGCTTTAATAGAGACAAAAGAAAAAACTGCAAATGACAGAATCCTTTCGACCGGTTTAATTTCCGATCTTAATAAACTTACAGGCAATCTTGGTGTATTAAAAAATAATTTCCAGAAAAAATTCAGATACTTTGTTACCAAGCAGGAAACCAGTTTTAATATGATGGTTTACGAGCCTGATGAAGTCAGCAATGAATATTATGTACGATACATTGGGACAGGGCAGGCGGCGCAGGATAACATAAAAAATCTATCCAATAAACTGTTAAAGGAGCTGGGAGCATCCGATGTGACGGATATTGTAAACATACTCCGAGAAAGAGATGCACAGCTTATTGAGAGTAAAATGCTTTCGTTCGCAAAAAAACAATTTGAAAACATAAAAGAAGATTACAATATAACTGATATTTTATTTGACAAAGATGCGATAAGAAGCGAATCAAAAATCCGTGGAATGTTTAATCAGGCATTTCCGTGGATGCGCACGAGAGAAATTCCCGGAAGCTTTAAGCTTGATGAATCAGCAAGGAAATTTTATATAGGAATAAAGACTAATACAGCATCATTCAAAAAATTTCAATCACTCATCCAGTCTATAGCCGGCTCTTCCGTTGAATTTAAAGACTCCGCAGACAACTCCTCTATAACTTTTTACTCCGAGTGGGCGGGATTTCCTTTATTTTATTCTTATACAATTGCAGAAGAGATGAAGCCTTATTACAAGCAGCTTTCACAAAATCATAACGTCGACCTTCATATAAACAAAAATTATTTTATCTATCATGATATTATCCCTTTGAATGATGAGGAAAAAATCAGATTGGATGAAGCATATAAAGCATATCTGCTCGGGCTGATTTTCGGAATCTTTGATGTTATTCCGGAGACTGAATCTTCGAAGGCAATTTACAAATATACCAAGCAGGAAGGCATAACGGTAAAAAGAGTCGAGCAGTTGGGAGTCGAGTCGCGACTGATTAACAGATTATTTGAAGAACAGGGAAAAGATGCTTTGAGATACAGAATACTCAAAGATGCTGAAACAGTTCAGAATAAATTTTTCAAAGCAAATAAGCTGGCTGAAATGCTTGTGCTTTATGAATTTTATTATGATGATATTTATAAACCAACGGAGTTTGAAATCTCGGGTGATGCTAAAAGAAAAGTAGAGACATATCAGTATAAAATTTTAAGAAGCCTGTCCAGGGAAATAGAGGACAAAATTTCTTTAAAAGAAAAAGAAGATTTTACAAGGCAAGTAATGGAGCTCAAAAATAATCTTGACTCATTTTCAAAACCGGTTGGCGACGGAGATAAAAGGGCTTTGCTGACTGATGATTTAATTAATATTGAAAGTTCCAGCGCGATGGACAAGGAAATGTCCGGCGTGAAGAGTAATAATTTTTCAGTTTCCAAAAGCAAGCTTAAGGAATATAAAGAAGCTATGGATGAAGGATTAATCACTGCGGAAGAATATGAAAAAGCAAAAAAAGATTTCTTAAAAATATAGAATTGCTTTATGCCAACATACGATTATAAGTGCGAAAATTGCGGACATCAATTTGAAATTTACCAGTCAATGAAAGATGACAAACTGACGAAATGCCCGGCCTGCGGGGAAAATACCTTAAGAAGGTTAATTGGTTCGGGTTCAGGTCTTATCTTTAAAGGCAGCGGGTTTTATCTTACGGATTACAAAAACAAATCTGCTGAGAGTTCACAATCATCCGGCTCTTCAGAGCAAAAGAAAAAAGACACAGCACATGAGCCGACGTCTGCTTCATCCGAAACTTCCAAAACAGAAACAGATAAATCCAAAGGCGATACCAAAGTAAAAGGTGACTCTAACTCTAATCAAACCAATCAAACCAATAAGACCAATCAGCCTGATAAAACCACTCAAACTAATCAGACTAATCAGACCGAAAAAAAATCACATGGTACAAAAAAAGAAAGGGATTAGGAGGAAAAGCTTATTCTTCTTTTTTTGTATATCTTTCAAGATTGAAATTTTCTCCGAGATAAAATTTCTTTACCATTTCATCATTAGCAAGCTCAAGAGCGTTACCCGATTTAAAAATTTTGCCGTCAATAAGAATATATGCCCTGTCGACTATCGAAAGAGTTTCGTGAACATTATGATCCGTAATCAGAATACCGATCCCTTTTTCTTTCAGCGCTGCAATAATTTTCATTATTTCTTCCGAAGCAATGGGATCAATGCCGGCAAAGGGCTCATCAAGTAAAATAAATTTCGGATCAGTCGCAAGACACCTTGCAATTTCAGTTCTTCTCCGCTCACCACCTGAAAGAGTATAGCCTTTTGAGTCTCTTATTTTTGTAATATGAAAATCTTTCATGAGCTTTTCACATTTCTCTTCTCTCGCGGTTTTATCCAATTTCATAAACTGGAGAATCGAAAGTATATTATCACGAACTGTCATTTTTCTGAAGATAGATGCTTCCTGTGGAAGGTAGCCAATGCCAAGCCTGGCTCTTTTAAACATTGGCATATGTGTAATGTATTCCTTGTCAAATTCAATCTCCCCTTCATTTGGTTTTATCATTCCGCAAATCATATAAAAGGTGGTCGTCTTACCGGCTCCGTTTGGTCCAAGCAGTCCTACAATTTCCCCCTGCTTTAATTTAAGAGAAACATTATTGACAACTTTTCTCTTCTTATATTCCTTGACTAAGTTTGATGCTTTAAGCTCGCTCACTTAAAATAATTTAATGTTCTAATGTTTACTTCTCAGCAGACTTACCATTTCTTCTACAGCCTTTTGCAATCCCATAAATACTGCACGTGAAATGATTGCATGCCCAATACTGATTTCCTTAATTTCGGAAATATTAATTATCGGTAAAATATTTGTATAATTTAATCCATGACCTGCTGTGACAATAAGTCCCTGCTCTGATGCAATTCTGGAGACAGCTGCAATCTTACTCAGCTCTGTAATCTGATCCTTTTCGGTTCTCATATTTGCATACTTGCCGGTATGAATTTCAATTATATCTGCATTGAGTTCAATTGCAGAATCAACGCTTGCAGGTTCAGGATCCACAAAGAGGCTGACCAGAATATCCTTTGAATGCAGTTCTTTAATTATGCTTTTAAATCTTTCTTTATCTGAAGCAATATTCAGACCTCCCTCCGTGGTGAGTTCCTGCCTTTTTTCAGGAACAAGGGTTACAAGCTCGGGAAGTGTTTCAATTGCAATCTTAAGCATCTCATCAGTTGCCGCCATTTCAAGATCGAGTTTAGTCCTGACAACTTCGCGCAGCAATTTTAAATCACGGTCATTTATGTGTCTTCTGTCTTCTCGGAGATGACAGACTATTCCTTCTGCTCCGGACAGCTCACAGATTCCAGCGGCAATTACCGGGTCAGGTTCATTCTCCCCTCTTGCTTCGCGCAGAGTTGCTACATGATCAATATTTACTGAGAGTTTCATTTTATTAATTAATGTTTATAAAAAAATTTTAAAAAAGTCAGGAATGCCAATCCCATATATATTTTTAACTGAACGTAAAATCGAAATTCCGTCAATGGAAAACATCACCAGCCAATGTAAAATCCAGCAGTATATAAACGACCTGCTCCTTAATGCCTGGACACCCAATATTAGCCCTGCAAAAATTGACGCAAATAATTCGAGTTCAGGTTTTCCTTTATGTAAAATAAAAAAAGGTATCATTTGTATAAATACCGAATAGTATCCGAATTTATTTTTCAATCCAAAAAGTGCATATCCTCTCCAGAAGAATTCCCAGCCCAGCATATATATTAAAATGCAAAGTTCATAAAGGAAAAAAATCAATAAACTATCTTTCACCTTTTCTCCTCCCTGCGGATACATTGCCGCAAAGTCGGTAGAACCGGAGACTATCCATACGACTAAAAGCATTACTGCGAGAAATATTGAAAAAGTAATTAGTCCGAATTTTTTATCACCTAATGTAAATCCAAAATCCGACAGCTTCTGCCTGAAAACTAATTTAATCGACAAGACAGGAAGTATAAACATCAGCCCTCCATCAGCCAGATACCAATAAATGCGTGAATAAAATCTGTCACGGCTGAAATTTTCATAGTAAAAATTAGGTGAGGCAAAAACCAATGACAGAAAAGTGATGAATGCTATTGAAAGAAATATATATGTTATCTTAAAATCTAATTTCTTTATTTCGGATAGTAAAGATTTTATTTCCTGGGATAGATATTTTATCAAGGGGCTACAATTACTGTTTTTTCTTAATAATATACTGAAGCTTCCGGGGTTCTGTTTTAAGCAGATTAGTTTCACCCGGAATTTTTACCTCCGGAATTATAAATCCCAGAGTATCGCTTTCGATTTTTTCGAATTCAACATTTACAATAATATCCTGTGTGCTGAGCTGCGTCAGTTGCTCGACTCCTCCCCGGATCGAGATGTTCACTTTCGGAGGAACAAGCAATACTTCCTTATCATCAGGTACATTCAAAACATTTACGGTAATGTCGTCAAAATTCTTTTCAGCAGAAAGCTGAATATTATAGCTGAAGCTGATTTGCTTAGGCTCTGCTTTAAGAAGGTTTGTCAGTGTATCCTTAAGATTAATCGTTCCGCTGATATTTGAATTAACATTGTTAAATACCTTTGCCTCGGTAGGGAAGAATTTAATTTTATTTACCAGGTATGAAGCACCCTGTATCATTACTGAATCAGGATTAAGAAGCGGTTTTCCGACGATACTGTAATCATCCTTTAAGTTAACAATAATATTATTTCTTACCGGCACAAGCTTTTCATATATCTTATCAAAGTTAATGTTTATTGTATCCGGATTAATTTTTAATATTGCTACATTAGGATTAAGATTTAATCTTTCATTTATAAATTGTTCAGTGATGATTCTCGAATCTTTTTTTAATTTAGAAATATCGAGATTATATTTAAGGTCTTTCGAAATCATTATATTAATCAAATCCCAGCCTTTACCTTTTACGGTAACATCAATTGAGCCGGGGATTTCTTCGGACAGCGCCTGTGATTTTGAAGATTGAACCTGAACCGGAATCGAAATGTCGAGTGAATAGCTGAGATTTAAATTTATATACAACCATAATGCAAATGCAAAGATAAAAGAAAAAATATAGATTTTTGTATTCTTCCCCATGAGTGATCAATTATGAGTTAGCTGGCTTTCCCATTCATTATTCCTCAGCTCCCTTCTAAAAGTGCTGTTAACCAACCAGTATACCCCGGTCATAGGCTGAAGTTCAATAAAATCACATTCCCCGCCTCCCTCGATGGAATTATATGTCCATATCTCGTAGCTTTTTGTGCCGGACTGAAACTGGTGATTATCGATGTCATCGGGTTTACCATACACTATATAAATTCTTCCTCTGTCCGTTTTCCAACCCGGTGTATATGCTTCCTTGAATAGTTTGTTCGCCTGATCTATTCTTTTAAAATAATCCTCCTTTGCTTTAAGTATCGGTTTTTCGGGATTCGAATCTTTCGCTTTCCAAAAAGAATATAGGAATTTTCTTTTATCATTTAGTGAATTCAGGGATTTAAATCTGGTAATATTCTCCTGAGGAATTATATAAATCATTTTATCAAACTCATCCTCTATTTGTTTTGAAGTCATTGTGGCATATTCACTTTTGAGAAATTCATTTTGGTCTGTAGTAGATGGTGCCTCGCCAATACTATTAAAAACAAAAAATCTTTTTTCTCTGATTGTGTTAACATTTTTGGAAGAATCTGTTACCGATACCTGTAGAATGTATGCGCCTCTTTTTAAACTGTCAATTTTTATTTTACCGTAGTCTGCTTTGGCTTCGGAATTTCTTTTAATCCTTTTAGTGTAAGAAATAAGCGGCTCATTGTTTAAATTAGTTACTTTATAATTCAAATCAAATTCATCGGAAATATTTTCGGGAATGAGACCGTAAATTTCAAGATAATAAAATAATTCCCTCAGGTTCATTCCGTACAGATCAGAGGGATTTGGTATAACTTCAAGTGTATTTTTATAGAATATGCTTTTGTTATTTTCCGATTTCCTGATTAAAGTGGACAATTCAATATCACTGATTTCAATTTTGTCCGGCTCTCTGCTGCCAATCAATATTACCTTTTCGTAAATATCTTTCTTTGTCGAATCATTAAAATCCGTACCGGTAATCTGTAATTTATAATTTCCTGCCGGAAGGGAATAATTTACCTGTCCGACAATCTTTTGATTTATTTTTTTATTGGAAGTATCCGTTACAACAGAGGGAGTCTTATATACATTGGAAAACATTATTTCATTTTTCGAAATTTCTGTTATGGACAGATCAATTTTCGCGGCTGCTTCAAAATTATTCTCTGTCTTTATGTATATTAGCGATTGCTGATTTACTGAGTAATAAATTTCCAAAATTGATTTTCCGTTTTCATCCTGAAATACTGCATAATCAAAGTTAAAATAAATTTCCCCGTCGCAAAGACCGATTTTGCTTAATGTGAAAATAAAAAATAAAAGAAAAATAATTCTTTTCACTTTCTCAAAGTTAAAATTAAAAAGGTAATCAATAAATTGATTACCTTTAGGAAAAAGAATTTATAAAAAAGGGTTGCAGCTTTAGTTGGATCAGAAGCCAAGATTAATGGTGAAGAATTGATTATTATCAAATCTGTTAGCGACCCTGTAAGCATAATCGAAACCAATATTAAAGCTGCTGCTTGCATTATAATTTACACCTGCACCGAAAGTAACGCCATCGAATGTTTTGTCATTAGAATTGTCGCTGCTAAACTGATACGCCCCTCTAAGGTAAATAATTTTATTGTAATTGTATTCAAGTCCGAGGTTGAAATTATCGGTTGAAAAACTGTTGCTCTGATAATTTCCATGCGACAGAAGATTATTCTTTTTATCTAATCTGAAGTCATAAGTCAGCCCCAGTGTAAATGATGTCGGTAAATCAAAGTCTGCAAGCTGAATCGATCGCGGCTCAGCCTGCGTGCCTACCGGCGTTCCCGGCGGCTGGAAGAACTGGTCTAAATCAGGACCCGAAAAAACCATGCTCGGTCCTAAGTTCCTTAACGTAACTCCGAACTTTAAACCGCTTCCTATTACGTTGTAATTTAAACCGAAATCAAATGCAAAACCTGTCGAGGTTTCTCTTGATATCTTTTCATAAATTACCTTTGCAGTCGCTCCGAAAGATATCCTGTCTGTCATTGCTCTTGCATATGATAATCCGCCCGTCAGGTATGTCGGTGAATATGTCTCGCCTGTTCCTTCAGGATTATTAACCGTTGTAACAGGGATATCCCCGAAGTTTAAAGCATTTACAGACAATGCCAGCGTTCCGAAATTCGGAATCTTGTATGCGCCTGCAAAATAGTTTACATTCACATCGGCTATATAAATTTCATTGGAGAATAATACTTCCCCTGTCTTTCCGCTCAGGTTTGTTATACCTGCAGGATTCCAGTACAGAGCATCTACACCGCTGACATTTGCCAGGTTAGACCCACCCAGTGCTGTACTTACTGAACCAACCGGTATCAGTAACTCCCTTGCTGCCGATAATCCGTATTTATTCTTCGGACCGGCATACATACTATTTACAAAAGTAAATAAAATTATTATTACTATTATATTTGTATACTTTATTTTCATCTTAGTTGCTCCTTATTTAAAATTTCATTTTAGTTTAATTTAAGTACCCGTGAACTTTAGCTCACAGGTACTTTAAATATTTTAAATACTTAGAATGTTTGTATTCTTTCTGTCGGGCTGAATATTGCAACCTTTAACGTCGTTGCTCCCACCGAACCGGCATCTATATAAACTATATACATTCCGCTTGCTACCGGGATACTGCTTTGGTTTTGCAAGTTCCATTTTTCCAATGAATTGTTCGGGTCTGTGTTGTTTCTGTTAATTAAATTTACCAATACTCCGTCTAATGTATAAATATATATCGTACAAACATTCGGCAAATGACTAAAATAAATAAACGAGGCAAACGGATCTGTCTCTAATGAACTACCTGCATAATATGGATTCGGAAATGCTTTTACCTGACTCATTTGACTCTGAGCAAGTGTCTGATTCCCAAACTGTGTCCCGTTTACATTCCATGAATAAATTACTGGATAGCCCGGTACAAACGCCGGACGTGACGGCCGATATGGCGAAACTGTCAGCACATCTCCGTTTGTAAATGTTAATGGAACTCCGTTAGGAGTCCTCTTTACTCTCGGAAGCCAGGCATACATTATATCCATACCTCCAAATCCGGCAGTCGGACTGGCCGAGCCCGGATTCTTATTCATGTAGTTAGCATCCGGTGTCGCGGAATAATCCGAAGCAAGGATATAAGTTAATTCATATTTTGATAATTTCGTTGTATCAGGATCCCAGGCGCCGCTTATATCTGCGTCTATGAATCCTACATTGAGCTGCCTTGGAGCGCCGGCCGATGAATCAAGCTCATCTATTGCAAATACACTGAACGGTACGCTTACCATATCACGGAATGGTGTATTGGTTAAGCTCGTATCGGTTAATAATACATTCACTGCAGGAGCAAACCGGTATGCCATGGAATTCTGACCGAAGACCACCTTTATTCTTCGAAGCGGTCCTCCGGTGAATATCGGACTTCCCGGTGTGGCAGATTGAAAGCCACCTTGGCCGTTTGCAAATATTTTGGACTTGGTGCGCCTGTAAGTATCCGTTGTGGGAAATGTAAATCCGATACTTACACTCTGGAACTGATTATTTGTAAATAATTTTGCTTTCTGTACAGCCGTTGTATCAGGTCCCTGGATCCATTGGTTTGCAGGAGGATCATACGTCCAGGCTGTCCTGTTGGAATAAGTACTTCTTCCCGCTGCTATTGTCCTTACATCATTCGGATCTTTTACTACTCCTGAATCTTTTATTGTCTGATTTACCAAAAGGAATCCGTCTATCGTTGAGGCCGTATCCTGAGTCCCTGAAAAATCCGTATTGTTTGATATTATCGTCGAAGTTGTTCCTCCGAATGTCTTAAGAACCGAATAATTTGGAACTGTGTTCGTACCTCCGTAAACCGACTGATAACTTGCATTTATTAACTTCAGAGGATCTACTACAATTGGCATTACTCCAAGGTCTCTTTGATTGGTCGCAATCGTATCTCCTACTGCCAGATTTACCTGCGTTCCCGGTGCCAGTGTCTGTGGAATAACCGTAAATGAACTCGTTGTTATCGGAGATTCATTTAAACGAGGCGCTGAGAAAGGACCTCCAAGTGAATCATAAAAATATGACGTTACTGCAAATGTATACGGAGTTCCTGAGATAAGGAATCCGTTATTTGTATAATCTTTTGTGATTACCTGGTATCTGGATATACCATTATCCGAACCTTTCTGAACCACTCCATAAACATAAGAACCGTATTGCTCAAGGAATGTGCTGTCCAGTATATCTGTAATTCCGTCTTTCACATCGTAGGTGGCTATTAAATATCTGTCGCTGGCGATTGTACCGTTTGTTCCCTGGGTAATGGCATATATATTATAGCCCTGGAATTTATACGTTCCTCCCGATAATTTATTCGGGATTGTAATTTTCTCCGCTGTATCGTTCCATGATAAATATATTCTTCCGTTACCGGGTGCATAAACCGAAACTTTTGGAGCCGGAGCTGAATTCGGTACCTGGAAATTATTATCAAATATACTCTGTGCCAATTTATCCGCTCTCTTTAATGCTGCTACGCTTTCAATGTTACTTCCGGCTCTTGCAATTATCTGACCGACTACGATTGATTGCGTATCACCGGGACTTACCATCAACGGTCCCGAGCATTGCATAAATCTTCTGTCTTTTCCTTCGGCCTGGTTCCAGCCTTGTCCGGAAACAGGATCACCCGAAAAAGCATACGTTGTAACCTGATTAGTAATTGGATTTATCCATGGGGTGCCGTCTTTTCTTATTCCCTGTAAATTAAAATATGTTTGTATATAATTTGCCGGGTCACCAATACTAGGATCTCCGTTTGAATACATATTAAATGCAGTAACTCCTAACTGCCTGTATCCGTGTTTCACCACAAGATTGTTACTTGTTGGAGGATCATAATATGATACCGTGCTGTCCGGGTCAGGAACTATCGGTCCTCTGAAATAATCAAAACCTACTGCAGGAGGAGCTGTGCCGTAATTAGGATCATTATTACTAAAATTATATGTTATTCCTAAATTAAGTAAAGTATCTACTGACACTGCATCATCAGTTCCATCTCCGACGTCATCATCTGTCCATAATGCTATGTAGCATTTCTCCCACGGGAGAGTGTTTCTATTAATAATTTTAAATTCAGAAAAAGACATACTGCTCAATGGACCATTGACTGCATAACACCAGTTCGTTTGCTTTATGTCTGCCTTAAGAGGTGCAGTGCTTCCGGCATTATTTCCGTGGGCTGATGGATAACCGTCTGTGTATGCATAAAACATTGTCTGCGCTCCAAGCAAAAGAGGATTTCCAAGACTGTCAAGATAAGCTCCCTGCGGAGCCGCATTGGTTACCCAGTTTTGTAATTCTGCAGGAGTTGATGTAGGTGAAATGTTATAGATGGTAAAAAGTGGATCATCCTTCCCCTGCGGATTTCCGTTATCATCTACATAACCTGGAGAATATTCGTAATCATATTCAGCAATACAAACCAAAGTATCGCCTCCAACGACTGCTCCTATCCATATACCTGAGGCATATCTTGCGAATTTTGATGAGCCCTTAGGCCATTCAAATCCTGCATTACCAGTTGTAGGGTCCCTGTTAAAATTTCCATTATTTCTGAACCAGGTATTTATCTGATTTGCATTTAACTGGATAGAACTAATTGTAGTACTGTTGTCAGGATTATCTAACACTCTATACTGGTTACCTTTATTGGTTGGTTTTGTATCCGGCCTATCTTGTGGCTTAAAGCCATAGGCAAATACAATTGCAATCGGCAACATAAAAATTAATATTTTTTTTATCATTGTAGTTTCAATTTATATTTTTGAAAAATTTAATAAATAAAAAACCAAAAATAATATTAGTGTATCCGGAAATACGGATACACTAATTATTTTTTATTTAAAAATTTAAATTTATTCCGAACCTGTATTGTCTTGGAGGTCCATAATTAGCTATAGCTTTTGAACGCAGATTATATCTTCTGACATATTCTTCAGAAGTAGTAGGTACCGATCCGTTAGGATTATTGAAAGATAAAATGGTCGCCTTTCCGGCATCTGAATCTAAATAACCTGTACTTCCTGGTAATCCGCTTGCCTCCCAAACTGAATTGACGAGCTCGGAATTTAATAGATTAATTATGTAAACGTAAGCATCGAAATCCAATTTCCATACTGAAAAGCCTTTATCAATTCTCAGATCCACTCTGTTGTTCCATGGACCGTAAGCACCATTTATGGGTGAAAGCAAAGTTGCACCTGCACCTGTTGAGGCAAACGGATCTGTTGATCCGACTTTAATAGAATATGGTCTGCCGCTATTGAAGTTATAAAGTAAATTAAATCCTAATTGTGACAATACTCCGCCCATAAATCCATTTGGGACATCGTTCTTTCCCCATCTGTAATCAGCATTTAAAACCCCTGTATATCTCTGATCATAATCAAGAGGAGCAGTTAATTTTGGCTGTCTAGTTCCTAACCATGCTGCCGTTTGAGCTGAGTTTGGATCTGATCCTGTTCCTGATGCAAATGAAATTCCTAAAGCTATATTTAAAGCTAATCTATTGGTTCTTCTCAAGTCTATCTGAAGATCCATACCTCTGATTGTTCCATAATCTTTATTTGCATAGACCTGAATCTGGTTTGGTAATTGT
>JBBRTN010000002.1:0-23352 GCA_038244395.1 Ignavibacteria bacterium | reverse complement strand
GGAAATCTCCCTGAACAAGAATAATTCGATCATTCAGGCATTAAAGAAAATGGATGAGCTTAGAATGAAGCTGCTGATTGTCGCGGATAAGAATTCTTTTTTGAGTGTGATAAGTATAGGGGATATACAGAGAGCAATTATAAGGGGAGTTTCGCTTGATACGCAAATCTCAAAAATTCTCAGAGAAGAAATTACAGTCTGTAATGAAGAAGACGGACTGGAAAAAATAAAATCAGAAATGATATTCCACCGTGCAGAGTTTATGCCGATACTTAACGTCAAAGGAGAAATAGTAAACGTAATTTTCTGGAAAGACATTTTTGATAATAAGGACATACTTCACATGACAAAGATGATATTGCCTGTAGTAATAATGGCAGGGGGCAAGGGCACCAGGCTCAGCCCGCTGACAAATATTATCCCCAAGCCGCTCGTGCCTCTTGGAGAGAAACCCATACTGGAATTAATCATAGACAGCTTTTCCAAAACCGGAGCTAAGAAATTTTATTTGTTGTTAAATTACAAGGCGAATATGATAGAAAATCATATTAACGAAATAGAGAATAAGGATTACGAAGTAGAGTTTGTGATTGAGGAAGAACCATACGGCACCGCGGGAAGCTTATCTCTTTTAAAAAATAAAATTACGGAAACATTTTTTGTGTCTAACTGCGACATAATGATTGAACAGGATTATTCTGAAGTTTATGATTACCATAAGAAAAGCAAAAATGAAATAACAATTATAGGGGCTTTAAAACATTATTCCATCCCTTACGGTACGCTCGAAGTCGAAACAGGCGGATTGCTTAAGGAGCTGAAGGAAAAACCGGACATGACCTATATGATCAATTCAGGAATGTACATACTGGAGCCGCACCTGCTTGATGAAGTACCAGAGCGAACTCATTATCACATTACTGATTTAATACAAAGCGTCAAAAACAGGAAAGGAAGAGTTGGAGTTTTTCCCGTAAGCGAAATGTCCTGGCTTGATATAGGGGACTGGAAGGAATTTAACAGGACAAAGGAAATTATAGCTTCAAGAAAATAATTTCACTGTGCGATTTAAAATTAATTATTAATTGAAAGTACTTTACTTAGGACACTGCAGCTTTTATACTGTATCAAATCTGGCAAAGGCAATCGTTGAAAATTCAGATAACGTGAAAATATACGCTGCAGACCTGATCAAACCCGGCGGGGGAAATATTACGAAAGAAGAAATGCAGACTTTTGAAAATGTCATTGAGCTTCCAAGGAGAAGAAATACAAAAGTCAGCAGGGAAGATAAGAGAAAGGAAATCTTCAATATTGTAAGAGAGCATTCACGCAGAAGAATTTTATCGAAAAATATTTTCCTTCTAAGGAAGTCTTCATTGAAAAATTTTGTAAACAACGAGACGAAAGAGAAAGTCTTTTCAATTCAGATGAGGGAGAAACTAAAAGGCTATGATGTTTATAATTTTCATTATATATCTCCTGAGTATCTTGACCCGTTAAAATATATTGAGGAGGATAAAAAAATAATTTTAAGTTTCTGGGGTTCCGACTTATTCCAGGTTATAGGGGAAGAAAATTATGCAAGACAGCTGGAAGCGCTTGAGAGAGCAGACTATATAACAATAAATCCGGGAGCGATGGAAGAGGTACTATTGTCGAAATTCGGGCGGCACCTTGAGAGCAAAATAAGAACTACTTATTTTGTACTTAACTGGAAAAAATTTAATGAGATAGAAAAGAAAAAGAATTCAGGTTCTGCATCAAGGTTTAGGATCAAAAATCAAATTCCTCCGGACAAAAAAATTATATGCGTCGGATACAGCGCATCGGCAAAGCAGAGGCATACAGAGGTTCTGAAAATACTTGATAAACTTGATTCTTCAGTCAGCAGTAAATTTCATGTGGTGATACCAATGACATACGGACTGCAATACGAGGAGAAGCATTATCTTAGTAAAGTAAAACAAGCCTGCTCGGACGTTAAATTCGGAACAACCATATTAACTGAATATATGAGCAGTGAGGACTTGATTGATTTTACACTGGCTTCTGATATTAAATTAAATTTAAGAGATACTGATGCATTAAATGCATCAATGGTCGAATCATTATTCGCGGAAAGCATTGTAGTAAACGGTTCATGGCTTCCATATGAAAAATTAAAGCGGCTCGGTATTTTTTACCGGGAAGTTGACAGCCTGGATGAAATTGCAGTTTTAATATCCGAATTAATAAATGATTTTGACCGTGAGAAAGCTAAAACTAAAAATAATCCTGACATAATAAAAGATTTTTTTTCTCCGTTAAACATTGTCAAAGACTGGACAAGCATATTCACAGAGATACAAACAACACTTAAATAATAAATTAAACATGCCTCTAAAGTTATTAAAATTTGATACAATTAATCCACAGATTTATATCCTTAATCTGATAAAGGAAAATCAGGATGAATTTCAAAAGATGAAAAGGGAAGAATTTCTGGAATGGATGATTTCAACAAGAGGTAATTTTTCGGATTTTTATACCTATAACTTAAGTAAATCAGGCTGGGAAACGCAGGAGTTTTTTATGAATGAATATTATCTTGATAAAACGGCAGACGAGCTGTATAAAGGAAGTAAAAAATTTAAAAAGATTATCAGCGAGATAAAAAATAAAATCCGACCGATACAAAACCGATGGGAGATGACCGTCCTAGGTGATTACATAAAAAAATACAAACCTGATGTAATTTTTGTGCGTGAGCAAATCGGCATTCCAAGTGTATTTTGGAAAGGCAATGGGAATAACTCTCTGGTTGTGTCGAGAATTGCAACACCTATTCCTAAATTCTGGTCTCCGATAGACTGGGACTTAATATTAACTTCAACCGAAACTTATAAAAAATTTTTTGAAGTTAACGGAATTCAGTCCGTAATAAATGAGAATGGATTTGATGAAAGAATTTTAGATGAGCTGGAAAAGACCGGCAAGAAATATGATGTGACTTTTGTAGGCGGGCTTGGTGACAGAAACTGGAAGAGGAGAACGAGAGTCATTGAATATATTTCCGGGAAAACGGATTTCAAATGGTGGGGATACAACGCCAACAAATATGAGCCTTCACATCCTATTAATAAAAGCTACATGGGAATTACATCAGGTCTCAAAATGCTTAACATTTACAGGCAATCAAAAATTGTCTTTAATGATTACGGCGAGATAGCCGAAGGTGCGGGTGTTAATCAAAGGCTGTTCGAGGTACTGGGTGTAGGTTCGCTGCTTCTTACGAGGGAAGCGGAAAATCTCGAAAAGAATTTTCCGCCCGGAATTTTCGTAACTTTCAAAGACGAGAAAGATTGTCTTGAGAAGATAAATTATTATCTGACTCATGAAAAAGAAAGAGAGGAAATCGCACTTGCCGGTCAAAAATATATACTGGAGAATTTTTCATATAAAAAACTTATGCACGAACTCGATGCAGTATTAAAAGAGAGTTACTATAAAAAATTCCCTAATGGCGTTAAGCCTTCCTCTTAAACTCAGGAAAATAATTTCTGAAAAAGTAAACTTAAGATATTTATGGTCGAAAATATAATACACAACAACAGGCTCCTGGGAATTATAATACCCGGGGATTTTGATAAAGAAGGAATTCATTTTTTTACATCTAACGATCTCTCACAGCAGCTTGCTCATATGCGACATCCGCAGGGAAAGATTATAGAGCCCCATGTTCATAATCCCGTGCCCAGAGAGGTTCAATATACTCAGGAAGTTTTATTCCTGAAACGCGGCAAACTCAGGGTTGATTTTTATGATGAGGAGAAAAATTATCTCGACAGCAGGATACTCAATGCAGGAGACGTCATACTTCTTGCAACCGGCGGACATGGATTTGAAGTACTTGAAGAAATAGAAATGATAGAAGTCAAGCAGGGACCTTATGCAGGAGATGAAGATAAAACCCGGTTCACCGGGATCAGCAAAGATAAAGTAATAATCAAATAGCATATGGATTTCATTCCGGTAAATGAACCACTACTTAACGGCAACGAGAAAAAATATCTGATGCAATGCATTGATACGGGATGGATTTCCTCGGAAGGACCTTTTGTAAAGGAGTTTGAAGAAAAATTTGCAAAGAGAGCAGGCAGGAAATACGGAATCTCTGTATGCAACGGTACAGCGGCGCTTGAAGCAGCAATTTTCACTCTTGATATCCGTAAAGGTGATGAAGTTATTATGCCGTCATTTACAATAATTTCCTGCGCTTCAGCAATCATACGTGCAGGAGGGATTCCTGTACTGATTGATTCGGAGAGAGAAACTTTTAATATGGATGTTAATCTTATTCGTGAAAAAATCACGGACAGGACGAGGGCGATAATGGTTGTGCACATTTATGGTTTGCCTGTCGATATGGATCCTGTCATGGCACTTGCAGAAGAATTTAATCTGAAAATAATTGAAGATGCCGCCGAGCAGATCGGGCAGACATATAACGGAAAGCCCTGCGGTAGTTTCGGAGACATCAGTACTTTTAGTTTTTATCCTAACAAACATATTACGACAGGTGAAGGCGGAATGGTAGTAACAGACAGTGAAGAGCTGGCAGAGCGATGCAGATCACTCCGTAACTTATGTTTTCAGCCTGCAAAAAGATTTGTTCATAAAGAGCTTGGATTTAATTTCCGGATGACAAACCTGCAGGCAGGTCTCGGGCTGGCTCAGCTTGAGAGACTCGATGAATTCATATTAAAGAAAAGAAAGATGGGAAAACTATACAATGAATTGCTTAAGGACATTTCCGGTTTTAGTTTGCCTCTGGCTAAAAAAAGTTTTGCTGAAAATATTTACTGGGTATACGGACTGGTTTTGGATGAAAGCATCAAGCTAAATGCGGATGAAGTTATGAAAACACTTACCGGTAAAGGAATCGGAACACGACCGTTCTTTTATCCAATGAACATGCAGCCTGTCTTTCACAGAATGGGTTTATTTAATGATGAAAAATATCCCGTTGCCGAAAAATTATCAGACCGCGGATTCTATATTCCAAGCGGAATGGCTCTTAGTGAGTCACAGATTAATAAAACAGCAGAAGCGTTAAGAACAGTATTTAATTAATCTGTAATTTATTTCTAATTGTCAGTTGCACTTTCCGTGACAAAAAAATTAATTGATGTTGAATATAGGCATTATCGGGTTCGGGTATTGGGGAGCAAACCTCGTAAGAAATTTTGCAAACATAAAAGGAGTCTGCTTAAAAATTGTTATTGATAAAAGAGTGGAGAGAGCGGATGAATTGTCAAGACTTTCACCTTCCACAATTTTTTCAACCGACTCCTCGGATGCAATTCAGGATCCGGAAATAGATGCAGTAGTTATAGCAACCCCTGTTCACACGCATTATGCACTGGCGTCGAAGGCGCTTCAGAATAATAAACATGTCCTGGTAGAAAAACCAATGACCTCAGGCACAGCCGAAGCAAATGAATTAATTGATTTGTCAATCAGCAGGAATAAAGTTTTAATGGTTGATCATACTTTTTTATACACAGGAGCAGTTCAGAAAATAAAATCCTTAATCGAAAGCGGTGACATCGGTAATATAAAATATTTTGATTCTACCAGGATTAACCTAGGGCTCTTCCAGCCTGATATAAATGTACTCTGGGATCTCGCGCCTCATGATATTTCGATTTTAAATTACATCATTAAAGAGAAGCCATACAGCGTTCACGCAACAGGAGTTTCTCACACAAAAAACGGGATTGAAAATATAGCATACATAAGCGTGAACTATGATTCAGGATTTATCGCTCACTTCAGCTGCTCCTGGAGCTCGCCTGTAAAAATAAGAATGCTGCTGATAGGAGGCGACAAAAGAATGATTGTGTTTAATGATATTGAGCCGACTGAAAAAATAAAAGTTTATGACACGGGATATGAACATAAAACTGATGAAGACAAGAAAAAGATACTGGTCGATTACAGGACAGGTGACATATATACTCCAAAGATAGAACAGAAGGAAGCCCTGATGGGAATGGCGATTGATTTTATTTCAGCAATAAAAAACGGGCATAAGCCGGTATCAGATTTTCAATCGGGACTGGAAGTAATAAAAATACTTGAAGCATCACAGCAGTCAATTAAAAGCAATGGCAGGGAAATAATAATTGATTAAATCATTATTTTTTTAAAAGTCACATATAAAGTTATAAAATAAGATTGATAAGATTTTCATTTATCGGAGGGACGAAGAGAGGATTTAAATTAATTGAAAATCTTCTTGAAAAAAATTACGTGCCTCTGTCAGCTGTAATATTGAGGGAAGATGAGCATGAGACAGAAAAATATTCAGAAAATATTTCTCAATTAATGTTGAAGCACGGCATTCCTTATTCAGTGAAACGGAAATTAGCAGAGAAGGATTATGAAATGTTAGGGAATTCCGGACTCGATTTTGTAATAGTAACCGGTTGGAGGTCAATGATAGATACGAAGGTAAATGATTTTATTAAATCAGGATTCATTGCTGCGCACCAGTCTTTATTACCTAAATACAGGGGCTTTGCGCCTTCACAGTGGGCGATGATTAACGGTGAGACAGAAACAGGCATAACACTTTTCCGGATTAACAAAGGCGAAGTAGACTCGGGTAAAATCATATCCCAGAGGAAAGTTGAGATTAGGTTTGAAGATTATGCTGCTGATGTGGATGAAAAGGCGATTGAATGTATAAAAGAAATGTATCTCGAATTTTTTGAAAATTATAAAAACGGAATTGTCACTTTCACAGAGCAGGTTGAAGCTGAAGCCACTTATACCTGTAAACGAATTCCGGAAGACGGAAATATTATCTGGGATCAGGATTCAATGAATGTTTACAATTTTATAAGAGCGCTTGCGCATCCTTACCCGGGAGCCTTCAGTTTTCACAGGGATAAATGCTACAGCATAAGGAAAGCCAGATTGGGGGAAAATAATAGTAAGAAATTCGCCGGATGCATTCCGGGTAGAGTCATTAAAATTTATTCCGACGGCATTGAAGTATTGTGCAGGACAGGGACAATCCATATCGAAGAATGGGAAAATAAAGAGACGGGAGAAATTTCAATTCCGTCAGACAATGTAAAATCAGCAGGCGATACTTTATGTGCTTTTGGAATGAAATGAAATTGAATTTAAAATGAATATACCGATTGCAAAACCATATCTGACTAAAGATGAAGCTCAAAGCGCCTATGATACAATTTTATCAGGCTGGGTTACTCAGGGTCCTAAGGTGGAAGAATTTGAAAAAAGATTTTCCGAATATACGGGCGCAAAGTATTCTGTTGCTGTATCGAACTGCACGACAGGACTTCACCTTACAATGATAGCAGCGGGAATAGGAAAAGATGATGAAGTAATTTGCCCTTCAATGAGCTATATAGCAACGGCAAACTGTATTAAATATACCGGGGCGAAACCTGTGTTTGCTGAAGTGAAAAGTGAAAATTATAATATTGATGTATTACATACTGAAAAATTAATCACAAAAAAAACCAGGGCAATACTGATTGTTCACCAAATCGGGATGCCTGCTGACATAGATGCATTCAGGGCATTAAGCGAAAAATATAATTTAAAATTAATTGAAGATGCCGCATGCGCAACAGGGTCAGCATATAAGGGAAGAAAAATCGGTTCACATTCGGAGCTTGTTTGTTTTTCATTTCATCCGAGAAAGGTAATAACAACGGGCGAAGGCGGAATGATTACTACATCCGACAAAGACTTTTATGAAAGACTAAAGCTATTAAGGAAACACGCTATGTCAATCAGTGACAGGGAAAGACATCAGTCCAATAAAATTTTATTTGAAGATCATCTTGAAGTCGGATACAATTACAGGATGACAGATATACAGGCGGCTATTGGCATTAAGCAGCTGGAGAAGATAGACATGATAATAGCTGAAAGAAGAAAACTTGCATTGCTGTACATCGAAGAATTAAAAGATATAGACTGCATAAGATTACCAATAGAGGAAAAAGATTATTTCTCAAATTACCAGTCATTCAGTATTTATCTAAAAGATAATTCTCCGGTAAACAGGGATGAGCTGATGCAGAAGTTACTTGATGAAGGAATCTCCACACGAAGAGGAGTGATGACAAGTCACAGGGAGACAGCTTACAGGAATGAATACAAAGACTTGAGATTACCCGTATCCGAGGATGCGAGTGACAGGAGTATAATGATACCTCTGTACATTCCGATGAGTGAAGATGAGATAAAGTATGTAATAACTAATCTAAAAAAATTTCTTATTAAGACCGGTTGAACAAAAAATCATGTTTAGTTTTTTTATTACTTGCCGTTGTTGCATTCATAGCGGACTATTTATATTTTAAAAGTTTCGGGTTTTATGAAAATGATTACTACCACATCACTTATCACCTTAAGGACACAGCCGGTGATGTTATATCATTTGTATTAATACGGCTTACAAACTGGTTCAAGGGTCGTCCTCTCGCCTTCCTTCCATCGGTTTTTACATTTCTCGGAATGCGGTTAGGAGGAATTCAGACTCTGTATATATTCGGATATTTAATTTTGCTGATTAATTCTTTTCTAGTGTATAAAATACTGAGAAGAATTTATCCCGCCTCTGAAATTTTTGCAGTAAGCGGCGCTCTTATGTTTTGTCTTTTTCCGGCTGACAGCACAAAAATTTTTCTGACCTATTCATACACTCATCAGACTGCACTGACATTTCTGCTGACCTCAGGCATACTTTATCTAAAGGGTTGGAAGAAATTATCTTACTTCATTATTTTGGGAGCGCTGTTTTCTTATGAGCCTGCATACATGGTGTTTTTCGGGATTCCACTTTTGAAATTAAAATGGGACCATGGGATCAGAAAAGAATTAATGAAACATTCCGCAATATTGATTTCAGTTTTAGTTTTGATTTTAGTGATAAGATTATTGATACAGGAGGAAAGGGTAATAACTGCGATAAGAAATCCAACCGGCTTTTTTACTGATTTGGTTTACGGAGCTTTTCTCGGACCCGTGTTTGTGTTAAGATCCTTTTTTTATAGTCCTGTTGCGGCTTTCAGAGATTTTAATGCTGATTTTATTTTACCTGCATCGGTAATCTTGATTTTAATTCTCGCTGCAATATGGGGATTAAAATTAAATCAGGGAAGAAAAGCTGTCATAACAAATCAGGATGAAAATCCTCATAGGGAGGCTGCATCAGTACATGATGAATCATTTTCATTTACGGGAAAATTAATTCTTACTTCATTAGTATTAATTGGACTTTCATATACGATTCCATTAATGCAGTATCCTGTGACTTCGACTTACGGCAGAATGAGTGCAGTGCATGCTGCTTCATCATTTGGAGGCGCAATATTTTTCGGAGCCATTTGTTCATTTGCATATTATTTTTTCAAAAGAAACAATCTCAGCCTGATTGCAGCTACCGGAATTGCAATTTATCTTTCATCGCTGGTTTGCTATAATTTATTAATTCAAAAAGACTTTTCTCTCAGCTGGAACAATCAAAAAACATTCTGGACGGATGTAAAAAGACTATGCCCTGACATTACAGACAGCACTTTGATTTTCGTCAGTCAGGATATGGGGAAAAAACTTCCGCAGACAAAATATATACTTACAAATTCATGGACTGACCCGATTGTGTTCAGGCAGATTTATCAATTCCCGGAATACTGGAAAAAACCGCCGAGGGTTTTTTTATTGAATGAAGGATGGGAGAAAAAAATCATATTGAAAGAGAATATGCTTGAATGGAGAGTACCTCAGGTTACATGGGATGCGCACAACGAATTTATTCCCGATTCAAATATAATTGTCTTAAGACTCGACTCCGATAACAAACTTATAAGAAGCGATATAAAACTTGTCATAAACGGGAAGATGTTAAATTTCCGCCCACTGAATTCGCCTGAATTCAAGTCATGGAAAAAAGGAGTCCTTGATAATTATCTTGTTGAGCAAAAATAAATATTGAGCAAAAATAAATTGCGATGCTCTTTAATTAAATAAAAAAGAGAACACCAAGTCTTAATAATGAAAAACAATTTATATAATTTAAAGAAGAAATTAATCAGGAGTACTGAGAGAAAATTTAAATATGTAAATATATTAAGACCTGCTGTCTATCCGGAAAATAAATTTGTAATTTACACCCGGGGAAGAACGGGAAGCTCTGTTCTTACTGAACTGTTAAATTGTCATCCTGAAATTTTTTGTGATGTGGAAATTTTCAATTATATGTACTGTCATTCGCGGGTTTTTTTTCCCGACTTGTATATCAGGAGCTGCAGCAAGAGAGCAGCTATTCATCACAAAACGGTTTACGGATTCAAGGTAAAGATAGCGCAGCTGAGATTTGAGCATAAATACAATAACTATGAAAACATACTTAAGAAATTATCGGATGAAGGATGGAAGTTTATATACCTGAAGAGAGAAAATTATCTCCGCCATAAATTATCAAATATTTTTACAACACAGACGAATATATTCAGAATAAAAAACAGACAGGAAATTAATCACAAGAAAATTAGAGTTGATTGTGAGCAGCTTCTCCGGGGAATTACCTACAGCGAGGAAGTAAGCAGGACGGAAGAAGAGAATTTAAAGAATATTCCTCACATAAAAATTACATATGAAGGAGATTTGCTGGACAATTCAAAGCATCAGGAGACTGCGGATAAAATATTCGGTTATTTAAATCTTAGTACGCACAAAGTCTTTACAGACCTCAAACGGATGTCATCGGAAAATCTTGAAGACATGTTAGAGAATTATGATGAAGTATATGATTTCTTCAAGGATACAAAATACAAATTGTTTTTAAAATAGCTGAAAGTAATTTTAAATAATTTTAAACTAATTTCAAAAGAGAAAATGAAAGTATTTGATGCATATGCGGGATATTATAATCTTTTATATAAGGACAAGAATTACAATTCCGAAGCAGAGTATATTGATAAGCTCATCAAAAAATACAAGCCCGGGGCCCGGAAAATACTGGATCTTGGATGCGGTACCGGGAAGCATGATTTTATTTTTGCAGAAAAAGGATATGATGTCACGGGTGTAGAGCTCTCGGAGAAGATGTTGAGAAGCGCCGAGGAAAATTTAAAGTCACACAGCTCTGTTCCGGAGAAGCTGAAATTTATTCAGGGAGATATAAAAGAAGTCAGAAGCAGTGAAAAATTTGACGTGATAGTTTCTTTATTTCATGTTATGAGTTACCAGACAAAAAATGAAGATGTACAGCAGACACTTGAAACAGTCAGGGAGCATCTTGATAAAGACGGAATTTTCATTTTTGATTTTTGGTACGGACCCGCAGTATTGACGGTAAAGCCGGAGCCAAGAGTAAAAAATCTGGAAAGTGAAAATTTATTTGTCGAGAGATTTGCCGAACCGGTTTTAAAAATAAATGAGAATGTAGTGGATGTAAATTACAAAGTGAAGATAATGCAAAAGCCGGAAGGTCCGGATAATGTAATAAATGAAACACACAGCATGAGATATTTTTTCATACCTGAGATGAGTCTGTTTCTGAATCATGCAGGAATGAGAATAAAGCATTACGAAGAGTGGATGACCTCTGAAGAATTATCGGAAAAAAGCTGGTCGGCTTTGATCGTAGCGGGCAATATTAAAAAAAATATATGGATGGAATAAAAACTATTGCGATAGTAACTCCGAAGATAGATACTTTTAGTAATCCAACTCTTACTTTATTAATAGAAAGACTATTGGAAGAAAACTATAAAATACTTTTTTTCGGATATGAGCAGATGTTTGTCCCTCCGGAAATTTACGGTAAAATAAATTTTTATCCTCTTCCGTTTAATTTTTATAAATTCATAAAGAGCCCGAATTCTATAATTAAACTCTTCAGCCAATACTATGAATTATACAAAACATTACGGATTAAAAATAAAGTTGACACAATAATATGTGTAGACCCAATGGGGATGGTAATTGCAGGACGCATTACAAAGTTAATCAAAGTTAAATTAATTTATATATCATTTGAAATTTTTTTCGAAGACGAGTTTTACATTCAGAGGAAAAAAGTTTTGAAGTCACTTGAAATGAATTATTCGCAGAAAGTTGATACAGTAGTTATACAAGACGGAAGAAGGGAAAGACTATTAAAGAATGTAAATAACTTTAAAGACACTACTAAGTTCATACATGTACCTGTATCGCCGAAGCGGGTACAGCTGAAACCTGAAAGGTATGACATTTACAAAGAGCTTAATATTCCTGCAGATAAAACTATAGTAGTGTATTCCGGCACATTGCAGAACTGGTGCGGGATTAATGAGATTTTAAATCTTCTGAGCGGGGAGTGGAGCTCCGAATACTGGCTTGTAATTCATTCACATCACACCGAGATAGAGAATAATGAGCTTAAAGAAAAAATTGAAGATTTAATTAAAAATAATTTCAATCTTACATATCATAATAAGCCATTTTATAATTATGCTGAATATGCGGAATTTCTTTCGGGGTGTCATATAGGAATAGCAATGTATATCCCCAATAACATGGATATTTTTGCGGGAAAAAATATTGAGGAGATCGGATTAGCTTCGGGAAAGTTTTCCACATACATGATGATAGGATTGCCAACCATAACAACTGCAAACAGTCTTTATCCGTCATTAAATTTAAAATATAACTTTGGCGAGACAATCGGAAATGCATCGGAAATACCGTCAGCTTTGACAAAGATCAAAGCCGATTACAAAAACAAGGTCAATGGATGTAAATCCATATATGAAAATGTTCTAAACCCGGTTTCAAAAATAGATAATCTTATTAATCACATTAACGGAATTAAGAATTAATGAAGATTAAATAAAAAATAAACTGCTTTAAAAAAAATTAATATAAGTAATTTAAAGAAAATAGCATTTGTATCTACGAACAAATCATCCTGGGGAGGAAGCGAGTACCTCTGGTATGAGTCGGCGCTTAAATTTCATAGAGAAGGATACGAAGTAACAGTAAGTATCCCACGTTGGAAGGATATTCCTGCATCCGTGAACAAGCTTAAGGATGAAAACATTAAAGTTCATTTCAATACTGATGTCCCTTCATACAAAAAATTATTCAACAGGTTTGCTCCTTCTTCGCTTCAGTTAGATTTCAGAAATGAGGGATATAAATTTTTACTGGAATCTAAGCCTGACCTGACTGTAATAAATCAGGGAGGCAATACAGGCGGAAATGAGTTAATGGAATTTTGTGTGCAAAACAATTTCAAATTTGTTACCATATCACAGGCGGCAAATGAAGCCAAATGGCCTTCCGACGGGCTCAATAAAAAATTATCCGAATTATTTCCAAAGGCAGTCATGAATTATTTTGTGAGCAGGGCAAACATCTGTCTTACGGAACTTCAGATCGGCATGAAAATAAATAACTCGAAAGTAATTTTTAATCCTTTCAACGTAAAGTATGATAACGATATAAAATATCCCGAAGTAAGAGAAAATTATTTTCTGGCAAATGTTGCCAGGCATGAATTTTATGCGAAAGGTCAGGATATACTCTTCACGGTTCTGAGTGAAAAAAAATGGAGGGATAGGAATCTGGTTGTAAATCTTTACGGCAAGGGAGAAAATACTTATTCACTCGGCAAGCTGAAAAATTATTTTAGTCTCGATAAAGTAAATATTGCAGGACATATTTCTCCTGACGAAATCTGGAAAATGAATCATGCACTGATACTGACATCAAGATACGAAGGCTTGCCTCTTGCGCTTGCAGAAGCGATGCTTTGCGGAAGACCCGGCATCGTGACGGATGTAAGCGGGAATCCTGAAATAGTGATTGATAATGTAAACGGATTTCTTGCAAAAGCTCCGAAGGCGGAGTTTGTTGACGAGGCAATGGAAAGAGCCTGGAATGTGAGAACCCGCTGGGAAGAATTCGGAGTTAAGGCAAAAGAACATGCAAGAACAATTATCCCAAAAGACCCTATAGAATATTTCTTTAATGAGCTAATCAATTTGAAGCTTTGACCACTTTGACCGATTGACCATGGGAAAATTATTTCCGCAGCTCTTTCAATTTCTAATTGATAATTGATAATTGATAATTAATAATTAATAATTGAATAAGTAATAAGTTAACTTGAAACCCGTTAAGCATAAGTTTAAAGTTTGTGTAGTGTCTGCAATCCTCCCGCCTGCATATGGAGGAGCCGAGGTTGCCGCATTTAATTATGTTAAGAGATTAAATGCAAGAGCTGATTCGGAAGCTATAGTAATTGGCTGGGACAGAACCGGAGCTTATTCAAAAAATAAAATTAAATATGACTTTGTTTATCCAGTTCAGTTTCCGGATATAAAAACTTCCGGTGGGAATATAATATATCTAAAGCAGTACGTTCATCTATGGGATTGCTTTCGTGCATTACTGGTACCAATGTGGAAGCACAGGAAGAAGTATGATTTTGTACATAACTTTAATTCAGGATTTGCTTTCAACCGTGTTTCAATTTTGATTGGAAAATTACTCGGGAAAAAAGTCGTAACCGAGACTTCTCTTGTAGGCGATGATGACCCGTTATCATTGGGGAGATTTACAGGCTGGAAAGATTATTTAAAGCCGAAATATGTCAGGTATTTATTTTACAAAATGGCAGACAGGTATGTAAGCAAGTCAATAGTCATAACGGAAATTTTTAAGAAGTCATCAATACCAATGAGTAAGGTTGTTCAGATCCCATATTCAGTGGACATATCGAAATTCAAACCGTTAAGTGACGAAGCGAAGCATGAGATGAGAGTAAAACTGGGAATATGGAAAGAAGGAACAATAATAATTTTTGCGGGAGGACTAAATGCAAGGAAGGGAGTTCATATTTTAGCAGATGCTTTCACGGCTGTAGAAAAATTTTTTCCCGGAGTAAGGCTTCTTTTAGTGGGACCGACATATAAGTATGACCAGAAATATATAAATGATATTAAGGAAAAAATAAGTGAATCAAATCTAACTGAAAAAGTTCGTTTCACTGAGGACAACGTAAGCAATGTGGAAGAGTATATGCAGTCTTCGGATATTTTCATACTTCCCTCAAGCAAGGAAGGATTTCCCATATCTATGATAGAGGCAATGTCATGCGGTCTTGCAGTAATCGGCTCGGATATTCCTGAAATTTCCAGAGCCCAGATTAACGACGGGCAGGATGGTTATATTTTCCCGACAGGAGATTCTGAAAAATTATCGAACGTAATCACAAACCTTATTAATGATAAAAATAATATTACACGGATTGGAGTAAATGCGAGAGAGAAAGTCATCGCTAACTGGTCAACTGAATTTGTCGACACCGAATATAAAAAGCTATACAGTTCTTTAAATACAAATTGAACGGTTCTTATCATAAGCGTCATAAGCATAAATTTTATTTTTCTAAGCAACACTTTATATAAGTATTTTCTATAATTGAATCCATTAAATTTTTATAAGTATACTCCTTTTTTTTTAAGGAAAAAATTTAAAGAAAAATTTATACTAATAGAAAGCGATGACTGGGGTCTTGAAAGGGCGCTCACTGAAGGTTCGGTTGAATGGATGAAAAAAAAATATGGGAAAAAGCAATTCAGCCGGTGGACTCTGGACTCGCTGGAAACCTCAGATGACCTGAATGAGCTTTATGATTTACTTGAAAATTTTAAGAATAAATTTGAGCATCCGCCGGTCATAACGACAAATTTCATTACGCATAATATAGATTATTCGGTAAAGAACAAAATTGATTTTATACCTTTGAGCAGCGGGTTTAATAAAGAATCGGAAGACGTCAGGGATTTATATAAAAAAGGAATAGAGAATAATTATATTTTCCCGCAGCTTCACGGTTATTCCCATTATAACTTGTCCGCAGTAAAAGATTATTTTTTCACTGATGAAGGTAAAGAGTCATTTGAAAACAAATTTTTATTCGCGAAGTCCACAATGAGAGGAAATCTTTCATTCCTTCACGGTGAATTCAGCCGTGAAAATTCAGAATCAAATAGAATAATTTTAGCGGCGGAAGAATTTAAAAAACAATTTGGCTTTTATTCAAAATCACTTATTCCTCCGACATACATTCTTGATAAACAGGTTCTGAAGAAATTCAGGGACTGCGGGATCATGCTCATTCAGTCTTCAAACAGGCTCACTTCTTCCGCGAAGAAAAGATACAAATTTCCGTATTTCAGAAAAATGAAAGGCATGTACTGGTCAATAAGGAATGCAAGGCTTGACCCTCATACTGATTATAATTTTAATCATGAGCAATGTCTTCATTCAATAGATAAAGCGTTTGGAAATAATTCTCCGGCAGTAATAGATTTTCACAGAGTTAATTTTGCAGGAAGATATGCGCCGGACTACAGAAGCCGGACCATGACAGAATTAAAACTGCTCCTGAATAACATCCGTGAAAAATGGCCTGAAGCAAAATTTATACATACTCAAAAATTAAACGACATACTTTGGCAACCGGAACTCATATAAGCTACCTGTGTCTTAATAAAGATTCAATAAGCGAACCGATACTGATAATTGGTTCAAAAATTTATAATTATGATAAAGAAAATATTAGAGAAAGATTAACAGATTTTGGATTTAAAAATATTACAGGGATTGATTTATTTGAAGGTGACGGAGTTGATTATGCAGTTGATATAACCGACAGTGAGTCTGAATTTTTGAAAACACATCAGGGGTATTTTTCAACAGTAATTTGTTTTGAAGTATTTACAAATGTCAAAAATCCGTTTATAGGAGCGGCAAACCTGATTTCATTTTTAAAAAAAGGCGGGATTGCAATTCTGTCCGAATGTTATGTCAGAAAAATTTCAAAGATGCCCGTAGATTTATGGAGGTTTACATATGAAGGGACAAAGGAATTATTTTCAAGATTAACATTTGATGATTCGAAGGCAAGGATTTCGATAATAAGGGAAAAAAATGAAAGCCTGTTGCCGCTTTCTCATCCTTTGCCTCAGATTAATTCCGGGAAACATTCTGATGAAAGCAGCGCAGGATATTTAATGAGAAGGATTCACAGAAAATATTTCGGCAACGGGCTTTTCAGGCTATCAAGACTGATTCCTGAATTGACAATATACTCAACTGCAAAGAAATAAATTCATCCGATGGAGATTACATCAAAACCAAAAATTCAAAAAATAAAATTAAATCTTAAATTTTAGATGTGCGGCATATTCGGTGAATTTACCGGCAAGTCAACCTTAACTGACAAGACAGAATTTATTCGTTTAAATAATCTTTCAAGGAAAAGGGGTCCTGATTATGTAGGCTACTTTTCTAATTCAAAAAATATTCAGTTAGGATTTAACCGCCTCGCAATTCTGGATTTATCTTCAAACGGTAATCAGCCCATTATGAGTCCGGACGGAAAACTTGTAATGGTTTTTAACGGAGAGGTTTACAATCACATGGAGATCAGAAAAGAAATTCCGGGTGATTATTATAAATTCAAGGGTAACAGTGACACAGAAACTATTATCACTGCATTTCAATATTTCGGAAGCAGTCTTGAAGTTATTAGCAGACTCGATGGAATGTTTGCAATTGCACTTTTCAACCTGGAAGAAAACAGTTTGATGTTAGCCCGCGATTTTGCTGGCATCAAACCGCTGTACTACGGGATTTCAAACGGCTCAGTTGTTTTTGGAAGCCAGTTTAACCAGGTTTCACTGCATCCTTTATTCAGGGATAAATCAATTGAGCCGTCTGTTTTGAAATTGTATCTGAGAATTCATCACATCCCTGCGCCGTTCGGTCTGTTGAAAGATACATTCCAGGTCCGGCCCGGAGAAGCAATTTTTTTCGATTCAGATATAAATATTAAATCGAAAATCTACTGGACACTTCCGAAATATTTTCCTGATTATATAAAAGGAGAGGAAAATTCTCTGATTCATTTGGATAAGGAATTAAATGATTCCGTCAGCAGCGAGCTTATGTCTGATGTTCCCATCGGTTCTTTTTTATCCGGCGGTGTTGACTCTTCATTAATAACATATTATGCTTCTGAGAATTTTCCGGGGAAAATAAAATCTTTTAGTATAGGAAGCGACAGCAAAGTTCATGATGAGTCCGATAGTATACTTCACAATTCAAAGTTAATGAACATTGATCTTCATCATAAAAATATTGACGGGAAGTATGTCCTGTCAATGTTTGATGAAGTGATGGAAAATATTTGCGAGCCTTTTGCCGATTACTCACTCATACCGACATACATTGTTTCCAAGTTTGCAAAGACGAAGCTGACTGTATCGCTCTCAGGCGACGGCGGAGATGAATTATTCTTTGGATATGAAAGGTTTCAGTCTCTGCTGAAGAACATTAGTATTTTAAAATTTCCTTATTTTATTAAATATCCTGTTTACGGAATTGATAAAGTATTTTTTAACAATAAACATTTTAACAGCCTGAGCCTGTTTTCTGAAATAGGGAAAGCGCACATGGAGCTCCACTCAAGATTTAATGAAACCTCGATCGGTAAAATATTCCCGGATATTTCTGATGTCAGATTACCCGAAGCTTATGAAGTTTTTAATTATAAGAATTCAGAAAATACAAATGAGCTTCTGGAGTCAATGAGAAAGGCTGAATTTTATGAAATGATGCAGAAGACATTGAAGAAAGTTGATATAGCAAGTATGGCAAATTCACTGGAAGTGCGAGTCCCGTTCCTCAAGAAAAAATTCATAGAAGCTGCATTAAAAACAGATCCTATGCTTGGGTATGACAACGGCAAAAGAAAGACGATACTTAAAAAATTATTAGCGGATAAGATTCCTTCAGTCGAAATTCAAAAAAATAAATTCGGCTTCTCAGTGCCATTGGGCAAATGGATTTCAGGAGAATTAAAAAATGAATTCAAATCGAAATTGTTTGATGACAACGTTATAAATTATTTTAACATTGACAAGATAAATCTGGAAAATCTTTTCGATGAACACACAACCGGAAGAGCTTCAAACAAATGGCAGTTATTCACGCTTTACTCACTATTTAAATGGAAAGAAAACTCGGCAAAAAAATAAAGGTCTTATATACTATCCCGAATTTTAATACAGCGGGAAGCGGAAAGGCTTTATTCAAAATTGCTGACGGACTTAACAGAGAAATCTACGAACCTTCAGTCATGTGCACGCATGAGAGAGGTGAGCTCTTCACTGCAATAAAAAATTCAGGAATGCAGGTACATGTTTACAATTACAGGTCTGATGTCAGACACAGGTTAAAAGGTCTTAAACATTGCTATGAAGTGTCAAAATATATGAGAACTATAAATCCGGATATTATACATTCGTTTAATTATAATGATGATTACTCGGAAGCAATAAGCGCAAAGCTTGCGGGGACTAAATGGATTTATACAAAGAAGAATATGATGTGGAATTCGAATGCATGGAGGCTAAGAACATTTTTAGCCGACGGAATAATTGCCCTGAATTCCAATATGATAAATGATTTTTTTAAAAATATGAAGAAGATATCTTTGATCCCGCGGGGAGTTGATACGGAAGAATTCAGGGTGCGCGAAAAGCCGGATTCATTGATGTTTGAATTAAATATTAAAAAAGATACGGGAGATAAAATTTTATTATGCGTTGCAAACTTTGCACCTGTGAAGGGCATTGATATTCTGCTGGAAGCATTTGAATCACTGTCAGCGGAGAATAAGAATATAAAATTAATAATTTGCGGAGATTACATTAATCCGTATGGTTCGGAAATAATTTCCAAATTCACCCGACTGATTGAAACCGGGAAATTAATTTTACCCGGCAAGAGACAGGACACAAAGCATTTTTATAACCTTGCTGATATTTTTATTTTACCGACAAATTCGAGAGGGGAAGGAACTTCCGTTTCAGTCCTCGAAGCAATGGCTTCAGGTTGTGTAGTTCTTGCTTCAGATGTCGCAGGAAACCGTGACCAGCTCAGAATGCTGCCCGGACAACTCTTTAAGTCTGAAGCTCCTGACTTACTTGCATCAAAGTTAATTGAATTTTTATCTAAACCTTTTGCAGAAATTTCTTCGATACAAGAAAAGCAAAAGAACATTGTGAATGAGGATTATTCATTGAGAGGTGAAATTGCCGGACACGAAGAGTTCTATTTGAAAATTCTCAAACGACGGAATTGAAATTACCTATTATTCCTGAGAAGCAGATATTCATTAAAAACAAAGAAGAGGATTCCATAAATTTAAAAGCTGTCTGCATATTTGCAGCGACCGGTTTTTTTCTGGAGAAAGATACTTATTTTAATAATCTTGAAGCACTTCAGCCGTCAACGGAATATGAGCTTGATGAAAAAAATTTTATGAAGGATTCAAATCAATACTGGCAATGGAATTATAGTCCGCGTGAGATTACACTGAAACAGGCGACAGAAGAGTTTGCTGATATTTTTGAAAGAGTATCAAAAGAAAAATTAAAAAATAAAAAAATTATCCTTCCTCTTTCCGGCGGACTTGACAGCAGAACACAGGCAGCGGCGCTCGGAAAAATTCCGGATGTACAATGCTATTCATATAAATTTGCCGGAAGCTTCGACGAAACAAAATACGGAAAAGAAATCTCCGCCGTTCAGTCATTTCCATTCAAAGAATACATAATCCCTCGGGGATATCTCTGGAACGTCATAGATAAGCTTGCTGAAATAAATAAATGCTACGCTGATTTTACTCATCCACGGCAAATGGCAGTGATAGATGAAGTCGCGGAGTCAGGTGAAATTTTTTACTTAGGCCACTGGGGAGATGTGCTGTTTGATGATATGGGAGTGGATGATAATATTTCCTTTGATGAGCAGGTAAAAGCAATTATTAAGAAAATCATGAAACCATCAGGCGAAGAACTTTCAGAAAAACTATGGCAGGGATGGGGATTCTCAGGGAGCTTTAAAAAATATTTTACAGAAAGAATTTCGTTATTGCTTGAATCCATAAATATAGAAAATGCAAATGCAAGGATCAGAGCATTCAAATCAATTTACTGGGCTCCGAGATGGACGAGCGCCAATATGAATGTTTTCAGTGATTACAGACAGGTTGCTTTGCCTTATTACTCTGATGAGATGTGCAAATTTATCTGCACGATTCCTGAGGAGCTGCTTTCCGGCAGGCAGATTCAGATTAATTACGTGAAAATAAAAAATCCTGAACTGGCTGCAATTCCATGGCAGACCTATGATCCGCTGAATTTGTATGACTACAACAAATTCGGAAATAAAAGAATGCTTCCTTTGAGAGCCTTCAGAAAGGGCAAGCGAATATTAAAGGAAAAAGTATTCGGAGATAAAATAATTACACGCAACTGGGAAATTCAATTCACAGGTGAAGAGAATGATAAAAATTTGAGATACCATTTATTCGATGATAAAACATTCAGTGAATTTATTCCTAAGGATATCACAAAGGAATTTTATAATAAATTTAAATCTGACAAACAGGTTTACTATTCCCATCCTGTAAGCATGCTGCTTACACTTTCAATGTTCTGTAAAAAGCATCCGGCAAAAATAAATTCTGAATTAATTTGAAAGTAGCTTTATATTCCGGTAACATACCTTCCACGACTTTCATTGAAAATTTAATTGAAGGACTGTCAAGCTCAGGTATTGAAATATATTTATTCGGAAAACAGAAAAAGAAAATTAATTATAAGGGTCACGTTAAAATTTTCGCGACACCTGACTCCGGTATAGCCCGCATGTTATTTGTATTTAAAGAATCCGGAAAACTATTTTTTAAGAATTCAGAATTATTTTTTAAAAGTATAAGGCTGATCAGGAAAAGGAACAGTGGAATGAAAACCATGCTCAAAGACGCAGGAGTCCTGCTGCCCATGCTGAATAATGAACCCGACATTTTTCACATACAATGGGCTAAGACAGTCGAGCAGTATCCGGAAATTTTTGAACTTATGAAATGCAGGTTTGCACTAAGCTTAAGAGGCGCTCATATAAATTATTCACCTCTTAACGATGAAAATCTTGCAGCGGCTTACAGGAAAAATTTCCCAGCGATAGATGGCTTTCATGCAGTCTCAGCGGCTATTGGCAGGGAGGCAATGAAATACGGAGCCGATTTAAAGAAAATAAAGGTAATTCACTCAAGTGTGAAAGATGAATTACTTAAAAAGAAATTAGAAGTATACAAAGGCGATAAGACTCTTGAGATTATTTCAATCGGAAGATTTCACTGGAAGAAAGGATATCATTATTCTCTTGACGCGATGAATATTCTTAAAAACAAAGGAGTGAATTTTAATTACACGATCGTGGCGCAGGGAGAGATACCTGAGGAAATTTTATTCATGACGGATGATTATAAAATTAAAGATAAAGTAAAAATTATACAGGGACTGTCTTATGATAAATTAATTAATAAACTTAAGGAGTCGCATATACTCTTACTGCCGAGCGTGGAAGAGGGCATTGCAAATGTAGTACTCGAAGCGATGGCTGTTGGAGTACCTGTCCTAACTACAGATTGCGGAGGTATGAGTGAAGTGGTTTTTGACAGTGCTAACGGTTATATCGTGCCGGCGAGAAGCCCCGAAGCTATTTCAGAAAAGATCATAGACTTTATTAATTCGGATTTTAATTTCAAGAATAAAATTATTTCCCGCGCAAAAGAAACTATTGAAAAAGAATTTTCAAGAGAAAAACAGATAAAGGAATTTTCGGAATTTTACGGATCACTGCTAAATATTTCTCCATAATTATTCTCAATAATAATTCTAAATAATAATTCTAATAATAAAGAGTGAAGATAGGGCTTGTATTACCCGAAGCGCCGCAGTATTCGGAAACGTTTTTTAATTCAAAGATTAAAGGACTCATTGAATCGGGATTTGATGTAATTGTTTTCAGCAGCGGAATAGGCAAGCAGGGATTTTTTTTTAAACATTCCGGCGCATACCCTGTTTTATATGGAAGCAGCATCAGGCAATTCTTCCTGTTCGTTTGGGTTCTGACAATAACTTTTTTAAGAAGTCCCATTAAAGCAAAAAAACTATTTTCACTCGATCGAAAAGACGGCAAGTCATTTTATCAATCATTAAAGTCAGTTTATTTAAACGCTCATATAATCATTCATAATCTGGACTGGCTTCATTTTGGATTTGCTACAATGGCGATCGGACGAGAGAATACTGCAAGAGCTCTCGGAGCAAGGATGGGAGTGAGTTTCAGGGGATATGACATTAACATATTCCCTTTAAAAAATCCGGGGTGTTATGATAGGCTATG
>JBBRTN010000001.1:0-23739 GCA_038244395.1 Ignavibacteria bacterium | reverse complement strand
TTAAAGCTGAATTTATTCCCGCCATAAGCCCCTGAGCAGCAGCTTCTTCGTAGCCAGATGTCCCGTTTATCTGTCCCGCTGTGTAAAGTCCTGAAACTAATTTTGTTTCAAGTGTAAGATTAATCTGATGTGTCGGAAAGAAGTCATATTCGACTGCATAACCCTGTTTAATAAGCTTAACATTCTCCAGTCCGCGGATTGTCCGGGCGGCCTTCTCCTGAACTTCAACAGGGAGACTCGTCGAAAAACCGTTCATATAAATTGTATTTCCATCCAGAGTTTCAGGCTCTAAAAAAATTTGATGACGTGGCTTTTCGGAAAATCTAGAGATCTTATCTTCGATTGATGGACAATACCTTGGACCTATTCCCTTAATCCTACCGGTAAACATAGGGGAATCTTGAAATCCAGTGCGAAGAACGTTATGAGTTTGTTCATTTGTATGCGTTAAATAACAATTAATCTGTTTCTGAAAGGGAAACTTAGTATATTTTTTGTGTGAGAAAGGCTGTGGCTTAGGATCACCTTCCTGCAATTCTGTAGCTGAAAAATCAACAGTTTGGATGTCTAAACGCGGTGGAGTCCCGGTTTTTAATCTTCCAGTCTGAAAACCCAGTCTTAGCATATTCTCCGAAAGTCCGGTTGCAGATTTTTCATCTATTCTTCCCCCCTCAACATTAGACTTTCCAGTATGCATAACTGCATTTAAAAATGTACCTGACGTAATAATTACTGATTTGCAATTTATTTCATATCCAAGTTCAGTCACTATTCCTTCAATCTCAAATTTGTATTTTGTCTCAGTTAATTTGTGATTTTTAACCTTAAGATTTTTTACCATATCCTGAATAATTTCAATTCCTTCGTGTGCGTGGATTACTGTTGCAGCTTCATGAGAATACAAATTTTTATCTGACTGACATCTTGGTGACCAAACAGCAGGACCTTTGGAGGTATTAAGCATTTTAAATTGAATTCCGGTTTTATCGGCAATTTGTCCCATAATTCCTCCGATGGAATCAATTTCACGAACTAAATGCCCTTTCGCTGTACCTCCGATCGCAGGGTTGCAGCTCATCCTGCCAATCGCATTAACATCCATTGTAATTAACCCAACACTACAGCCCATCCTCGCTGCTGCATATGATGCCTCAACACCAGCGTGCCCTGCACCGATAACTATAATATCATAATGCTTTTCCATACTTTATAATTTAGAGTATTTGATTTTAAAAATCTATATAGGAATTTATAACCACCCAACTTAATTTCACCAAAATTGCTTTGAAATATGACCATAAAAGATTGCAGCTGATTTTACACCTATTGTGACATTAGATAAATTTACTAGCTTTGAGGTTGTGTCGTGTTAAGAAGAATGTTTCACGTGAAACAATGGTAGAAAATTTGGATAACAAAGGATCCTTATAATTTTTAAAAAAATTACTTTCATTTAGATTAAATATAGGCTTATTAGAAACAATTTTATCCAAGAATTGCCCCCTGATTTGAAACTTGCATATTTAATTTCATTTAAAGCGTTTACTTTGAAAGTGCGATATCTAACAACATAAACTATTGATTTTTTAGGTCTTGTTACATTTGCTATAAATTCAAAATTTCTTTATACTTAAAAATTTTTTTTTGGACCAAATATTAAAATAAACTATGAAAACATTTTTTTAGATGATTGAAGGGAGTATAAATTCTTCTCTTAACAACAGGAATTAAATAATTCCCGGGAAGATTCCTTTTTCTATTTAATCAATTCTTTAATTAACTTAGTTTGAGGAAATAATTTTAAAATGAAATCAAAATTAATTCTTTTTTTTGCAATAATTGTTTTCATTGGGTTGACCATATTACTTTCGTTGGTTATTGAAAAAACAAAATCAGATTCAAAACCCGAGCCTTTCAAGAAAAAAACATCTGAAAATTATGAAGAAAAGGAAAACGAGGAAAATATAAAAGCTGCATCAGATGCAATGGGATTTATGCAATGGATTTCTGATGTAAGATCTTATCCGGAAACAGATATCCCTGATGATAAATTTTATAAAGCGTTTAAATATTCAAAACAGAAGCTACAGACATTAAATGAAAATGCCGGCTTAGAGCATTGGGAATCGATTGGCCCGAATAATATCGGAGGAAGAACTCTATGTGTAGCAATTCATCCGTCAGATACAGGGACTATTTTCATTGGTGCTTCATCCGGTGGTTTGTGGAAATCAAATACAGGTGGAATCGGTGCAAACGCCTGGACACTTATAAATACTGGCTTTCCGAGTTCCGCTGTAAGCTCAATCGCAATAGATTCAATAAATCCTAATGTAATGTATATAGGCACAGGTGAAAACTATGGTTATCAATCATCACAGAATGGTCTCGATATTCGTGTAACAAGAGGAATGTACGGAATAGGCATATTGAAGACTACTGATGCGGGTTTGACATGGACGAAATCATTGGACTGGACTTATGATAATAAAAGAGGAGTCTGGAAAGTATTAATCAATCCAAAAAATTCTAATGTTCTCTATGCAGCTACAAGCGAAGGAATTTTTAAGTCATCGGATGCCGGAAGCAACTGGATACAACAGCTGAATTATAAAATGGTAATGGATCTTGAAATAAATAAAAATGATACAAATATTCTCTATGCTTCTATTGGCAACTTAACAAATAATGTACCTCTTACCGATAAAGGAATTTATAAAACCATAAACAGCGGTACTAACTGGACTAAACTTGGAGGCGGTTTGCCGTCTGACTGGTCGGGGAAAGCAACATTAGAACTCTATAAAGGAAATCCCGATCTGATTTATGCAAGCATACCGGAGGATTTTTCATATGTTGGTTATTTTAGAAGTTCAAATGGCGGCAATAGTTGGGTGAATGTGAATACATCCATACCAATTGGCAATCAGGGATGGTATAATAATGGACATTTGGTAAAATCTGATGATCCGAATTCAATTCTAATAGGAACCTTAAATGTTGAGAAATCAACGGATGGTGGAACAACATTTAACACTAGCTCGGATTGGAGTTCATGGGTAGATGGTGCTACTCCTCCCGGCGATCCGGAAGGTCCTAATAATTTTGTTCACGCTGATGTTCATTATTTTGAATCGAATCCTAAAGATGCCAACAAAATTTACATTACAGCTGACGGAGGACTCTACCGTTCAAATGACTTTGGGGAAACTTTTTATTCATGTAACGGAGGTTATGTGACTTCGCAGTTTTATGCAACCTTTGCAAACTCTTATCAGGATTCCATATTTTGTATTGGAGGATTACAGGACAACCGTGCTGCATTTTATCAGGGAACTAACGCATGGTATAAGACTTTTTTCGGGGATGGAATGAGCTCAGCAGTAAATTCCCAAAATGATAATATTTGTTATACTGAATATACTTACGGTTCAATTAATAAGTCCGCAGACAGGGGAATGACCTGGAACGGAATTTCTCCTCCGGGCTCAGGTAATCAAAATAATTATTGCTTTGTCACACCTTTCATTTCATGCCGGTCAAATCCCAATGTTATGTTTGTTGCGGGAAAAGTAATTTATAAATCTACTACGGGCGGCGGCAGTTGGCAGGGACCTTATGGTTCAACAGTTTTAGCCTCAACAAAAATTCTGTCAATGGCTTGTTCAAATACAGGAACCGATACACTATATTGCGGTGCTGTTAACGGCAGGATTTTCAGAACAGTAAACGGAGGTCTTAACTGGTCAAATATTACAGACAGCAGTGTTACGCCAAACAGATATGCAACGGATTTGTCTGTCAATGAAAATAATTCGGCCGAAGTTTATGTCACATTCGGAGGATACGGCTCCGGTCATGTTTTTAAAACGACAAATGCAGGGAATAACTGGACCGATATTTCCGGAAATCTTCCGGACGTCCCTCATCACTGTATTATATCTGATCCGGTTTATAGTCAGAATATTTATGCCGGTAATGACCTTGGTGTTTATGTTACGACAAACGGTGGTTTAAACTGGTTCGAATACAGAGCCGGAATGCCTTATACTTTGGTATTTGATGTGACAATTGTGAATGCGAGCAGAAAGCTCAGAGTGGCTACTTATGGAAATGGAATTTTTGAAAGGAAGCTCATAGAAAATCCGGTCTCGGTCAATCTTTCTTCTGATTTGTCTGTAAAGGATTTTTATCTTGCTCAGAATTATCCCAATCCTTTTAATCCGGAGACAAAAATAAAATTTGATATTCCCCCCGATCATGTTGGTAATACTTTTACTACATTAATTGTATATGATGCAACAGGAAAAACCGTGCAAACACTAGTTAATAAAACGCTGGCACCCGGAAGCTACAATATAGAATTTACCGGTAAAAATTTACCAAGCGGAATTTATTTTTATAAACTCACTACAGGAAGGTTCTCTGTAACTAAAAGTATGATGCTGATAAAATGAAATAAAAAAATTCTTGCCCTCTTCTTAAATTTATACTATATTCTTTTATCCTTTAAATCTTTTATAAAATAAAAATAATCTTTCCGTATTTTCATTTCAATATAATCATATAGTGTTTTAAACTTTATCGCTTCGATGAATATAGGGAAACCTTCAACTCTGAGTATTTCCATTAATCCGTCCTGTTTTAAATTATCCTCAAGATTTTTAAAATCATACCAAAGATTATAATCAAAATTTTTGCAGAAATAAGTTATCTGCTGTTTATAGTTGTTATTTTCTCTGTCTGTAATTGTCCCGTAAAAATTTTTATTGAACCTGTATTTTACTTCAAGTAAATTTTCTATAAAATGAATTTCAGTACAATTTCTGAAAACCCTGCCTATTGAGCAAATGTAGCCGTCCTTTTTAAAAACTTCTTCAATGAGAGATTCTCCTCCAAAAGATTCATAATTTCTTGCTTCAAAATGTTTCCCTGAAATTTCGTTACCGAGAACAGTATATGAAAACAACGCGTCGGCAGTTCTTCTTTCGGGAAAACTTTTACGGATATATTCGGATACTATGCCAACCTCTGTGGAGGGAGTTTGCAGGATATTGTAATTTTCATTTTTTGTATAACTTAGTGAATAAGCAGGAAGACAAATATTGCCTCCTTTATTTTCTATATCAACAAGTAACTTTGAAAAAACCTCCAGTCGTTCATTATTATCTTTTCCTAATCTTATTAATCCCAATAGGTCAAGATGAATTGTTGCCGGATTGTTTCTGGTTTTTTCAGCTAAAAAATCTGCAAATTTATTTATCAAAACCGTTTTTACTTATCATAAATTATTTATATTTTTCTTTTTAAATCGCTCACCAATGTTTAGGCTTGTTACAATATTAATTCTGGAAGGTACTTTGTATGCCGCCAGTTTCCCCCGGCAATATTTTTTGAGCCTTGATCTGAATTCATTTTTATCTTCTTCTTTTATCATGCTGACATTTGCACAAATTATATTTCCCGTGATCGGATTTTTTTCACCGAAGACACTTACATCTTCTACGTTTTCCAATTCTTTAATTACCCCTTCAATCTCCGAAGGATAAACTTTTTCACCCCCGACATTTATGATCTCCGATTTCCTTCCGAGAATTTTAAAGTAATCTCCATTCACTTTCACATGATCACCTGTTATAAACCAACCGTCTTCCGTAAACGGACTTGGGTAATTTAAATAACCGAGTATTGCAGACTTCGATTTTATCTGCAAAATGTCATCAATGACACGTGTCTGAAAACCTTCTCCGCCAAGTTTTAGCCACAGCGATCCGTCCTTCATTGATTTTGTTCTCATCACACCCACTTCGATGAGCCCGTAAGTCTGCTGAAATTTTACCCCGTGAAATATTTTAATTAACTTTTCCAGAGTCACTGAAGCCATTGCCTCAGTACCGTAACTTATTATTTTCAAACTGCTCAGGTCAAATCGTTTGTATGCTTCACTCAATAAAAGTAAATTTAGAAATGTAGGAGATACCGGCAGCAATTCGACCATATACCTTTCAATTAATCCGCAGATAGTGTCGGGTGACCTTTGTGAAGTGCAGATTATAGTTCCGCAGTTAGATAGCGTGTGAAGCATTGTATTCAGTCCGCCCCAGTGATCAAACAATAGAAAGTTAAGTGTTCTTAATGCAGTTCGTTTTGTTTTAAATTTTTCGAGCAGTCCTGTGAAGTCATGAACCGCTGCTTTTGGTTTTCCCGATGTTCCAGAAGAAAATAAAACTAATCCGGGATGCTTCCGGCTTTTTAATATGACGTATAAATCATTCTGCGGAGTCCCGGTGAGAACATTAATTTCAACATCATCAAACTCATTAATTTTTATTTGATACTCTGCCTGTGCAATTTCAGCGAGTTCGTCCTTATTGCCGTTGCCTGTCGAGTTCATAGGAACAGTGATACATTTATTTTCTGTCAGTGCAAATAATATTGAAATCGTATTTGGTGAAAAATCACTATCCAAAATCACAACGCTTCCTTCCGGGATTTTTTCAGATATGATTCTTTTCCAATGCAGTATTTTTTCGATTATGGATTCGTACCTGAAAGATTTTTCCTTCCATACCAGTGCTTCACTTTCTTTTTGACTTTCAAATGCTTCGAGTAAAAAATTAACGAACATCAGACACCTCCAAGGTTTATGTTCTGCCCCGTTATGTAATTGCTTTCTTCCCGTATTAAGAAATCAGTCACATTAGAAATATCTTCGAAGCCGGTAAACCTTTTCAGCGTCAGCTTCTTCAGCAATCCTTCAATTTTTTCACGTGGAACGTTCGCAATTAAATCAGTCCCCACCGGCGTAAGCCCGATTGAATTAACCGTAATGCCGTATTGAGCAACTTCCTTAGCAAGAATTTTAGTAAACTTTTCCAATGCTGCCTTGGAGGAAGCATAGATTGCTTCACCTTCGAGATCGAGGCTTACTGCGACAGAAGACATATTTATTATTCTGCCGTACATTTTTTTTCTCATCAGCTTTGAAGCTTCCCGGCAAAATAAAAATGAACCGAAGAAATTTGTCCTGAATATTTTTTCAACTGTATCAAGCGGGGTAAGTAAGGTATGATTCATTGAAGCGATGCCTGCATTATTGATTAGTATGTCAGGCTGTCCGTAATTTTTTCGTATGTCATAAAATAAATCTTTTACCCGGACTTCATCGCTTACATCAGTAATGTAGTGTTTATAGTTTGCGGATTTTATTCCGGAATCGTTTCTGCTGCAACCTATCACAAAAAATTTTTTTGTTAAATAATACTCTGCTAAATATTTTCCTATCCCTTTTCTTGTTCCTGTTATCAGTATTATTTTTTTATTTTTCAATAATTTCCGGGAATAATTTATTTAAGGAGTTTATTTTGTGGTTAGATTCTCTTTTAAAAGACCGCAAATGTAATCGGACAAAGAATTTATTGTAAGGAACGGACTGTTCTTCTGAGAAAGAGCTTTTTCATCGGCAAGATCAACGCTAAAACCCAGTTCGTCCTGAATTCTCTGCTCGATATCAACAATTAAATTTACCAGCCCGAAAGAATCGAGCTTACTCTTCTGCCCGTAAAGTGCTGTCTCCATTGACTTCTCAAGGTGCCCTTCGTCTGTCATCTGGGAATTTAAATCGTCAATAGATTCAAATATGACTTTATTAACATTTTCGGTTATGTTCATTGGAGTTTTAAATTAATTTGGGGAATTAATTATTTCGTTTAAATATTGGCATAATCTTTTATAAATACTATTAAAAAAGCCAATCACATTCCTGCAATTGGCTTGAGAAAATTTCCCCGAGCCCGGTTTTCATTCAACTTAATTTCAAATAACAAAAAAGATTTTCTTGAATAAAATAACAAAGCCGATCACTTTTCAATGACCGGCTTTAAATTTGTAATTTGTAATTTGAAATTAACTACATCCGCTCGTCTCACCGCACGTAATGCACTTCAGACATGTTCCGTTGCGGACCATCGTGGAACTTCCGCAGTTTGTGCAGATATCGCCGGTGTAACCTTTAAGCTTTGCTTCTTTGATTTTTTCAATTGCAGAAGACTGAGTCCCCGCTAATTTTATTTTTGATTCGTGCTCAGGTGAAAATGTTTTTGGAGGCGGATTTTTTACCGGAGGAGTTTCTTCGATTATTCTCTCGCTGTAAATTTCCTCTTCATCAAAATCAGTATCAGCTTCAAGCTTTGAGATTGCGTCAATAGGAGAGCGCTGCAGCTCAGCATGATTTTCAATATGGGATAAATCATTTCTTCCCAGATAAGTAACGGCAAGCTCCCGGAATAAATAATCAATTATTGATGTACTCATTTTAATATTCGGATTGCCAATCACCACTCCGTTAGGTTCGAATCGTGTGTAGACAAATGCATCCACGAACTCATCAAGAGGAACTCCATGCTGAAGTCCGAGAGAAATTGAAATCGCAAAACAATTCATGAGACTTCTGAAAGCCGCGCCTTCTTTATGCATATCAATAAAAATTTCACCAAGCTGACCGTTTTCATACTCGCCGGTCCGGAGGTAAACAGAATGAGTTCCGATTTTTGCTTTCTGTGTGTAGCCTTTTCGCCGGAACGGGAGTTTCCTCCTCTTTGCTATATACCTGTGAATGATTCTTTCGGCTACTTTCACTATGTCATGTGTTCTTGAAACAGCAACATTTATTTCATCAGGATTTTCCAGGCTTATATTTTCATCATCTGTGACTGAGTTAAGCGGCTGGGATAATTTAGAGCCGTCCCTGTATAATGCATTTGCCTTCACGCCAAGCCGCCATGAAGTCATATAGGCATTTTTCATGTCTTCAATGCCGGCATGATTAGGAAGATTAATTGTTTTTGAAATTGCGCCCGAAATAAAAGGCTGGGCTGCAGCCATGATTTTTATATGAGCATCTGCGGAAATATATCTCGTTCCTTTTTTACCGCATTTATTTGCGCAGTCAAAAATTGCATAATATTCTTCTTTGAGATGCGGAGCGCCTTCAATAGTCATAGCGCCGCAGACATAATCATTCGCTTCTTCAATCTGATCTTTTGTATAACCAAGCCCCTTCAGCACATTAAAGTTAGGATCATCCAACTGCTCTTCTGAAAATCCAAGTGCGTTTTTACAGAAGCCCGCGCCGAGTGTCCATTTATTAAAGGCAAAATTAATATCGAATACAGATGGAAGCGATTTTTCTATTTTAGTTAAGATATCTTTGGTGAAGCCCTTTTCGGTTAAGGTCTGTGCATTGATATGAGGACAGCCTATAAGCGAACCATAGCCCTTAGTATATTTAATTATCTCATCAATTTCTTTTTTTGTATAGCCAAGATTTTTTAAGGCCGGCGGAACGGATTCATTTATAATTTTAAAGTAACCGCCGCCTGCAAGTTTTTTAAATTTAACAAGTGCGAAGTCGGGCTCCACGCCTGTAGTATCACAATCCATAAGAAGACCGATCGTTCCTGTCGGAGCAATGACGGTCACCTGGGCATTTCGAAATCCGTATTTTTCACCAAGCTCTAATGCCAGATCAGAATCTTTTCTTGCAGCTTCAAGCAAATCATCCGGACAGAATTTTTTATTTATGCCCATTGGAGTAATTGACAAACCCTCGTATTCATTCGGCGATAAATTATAAGCAGCACGCCTGTGATTTCTTATCACACGGAGCATTTCATTTTCATTATTCTTATATCCGGGAAATGAACCAAGCTCCTTTGACATTTCTGCGGAAGTTGCATATGAAGTCATATGAAGTATTGAAGTCAGGGCGCCTGTCATAGCAAGAGCTTCCTGTGAATCATAAGGGATTCCCTGCACCATTAAAAGTGCACCGAGATTAGCATAGCCAAGCCCGAGAGTCCTGTATTCATATGAAAGTTTTGCAATATTCTTGCTTGGAAACTGCGCCATCAAAACACTTATCTCAAGAACGATTGTCCATAGTCTCGATGCGTGGCGGTATTTTTCCAGTTCGAATTTATTTTTTTCAAAATCATAAAACCTTGTTAAGTTGAGTGAAGCAAGGTTGCATGCAGTATCATCGAGAAACATATATTCAGAGCAGGGATTTGAAGCCTTGATTTCTCCGCCATTAGGACAGGTATGCCATTCGTTTATTGTCGTGTGAAACTGAATTCCCGGGTCGGCGGAAGACCAGGCGGAATAAGCTATATCTTCCCACAGGTCTCTTGCCTTCATTGTCTTACAGGGCTTTGGAATCCTGTTTTCCTTTTGTGATTTTTTTAATTCGGTTCTCCAGTATAAATTCCAGTCCTTGTCATCTAAAACCGACTGCATAAAATCATTCGTTGCACGGACACTGTTATTGGAGTTTTGGCCGGACACTGTAATGTAAGCTTCAGAATTCCAGTCAGTATCATATTCAGGAAAATCAATTTCTTTGAATCCAAGTTTTGCAAGCTGAATAACTCTTTCAATATAATTTTCAGGTGTGTAGGATTTTCGCGCCTCAAATATTGCCAGTGCAAGCTGCTTGTTTGTTTTTCTGTCAAAGCCGTCATTTTCAGGATGAGAGTCATGACAGGCTTTTATAATTTTATTCAGATGATAATTTAAAAGTCTTGAACCAGAAACAAGAGATGCGACTTTTTGTTCTTCAGTAACTTTCCAGTTAATAAACTCTTCTACATCCGGATGATCCATATCAAGCGTTACCATCTTTGCTGCGCGGCGTGTAGTGCCGCCTGACTTAATGGCTCCTGCGCTTCTGTCGCCGATTTTTAAAAATGACATCAGACCTGATGATTTTCCTCCACCGCTTAAAGGTTCATTAGAGCCGCGGACATTGGAGAAATTAGAGCCGGTACCCGAGCCGTATTTAAATAGTCTCGCTTCACGAACCCAAAGATCCATTATTCCGCCTTCATTTACAAGGTCGTCTGTTAATGACTGTATAAAACAAGCATGAGGCTGCGGGTGTGTATAAGCATCTTTTGAGGTAACAAGCTTTTCTGTTTTAGGGTCAACATAAAAATGTCCCTGTGACGGACCTGTAATCCCGTAAGCCCAGTTCAATCCTGTATTAAACCACTGCGGGGAATTTGGTGCGGCATACTGCATTGCCAGCATGTAAGAAATTTCTTCGGAGAAATTTCTTGCATCTTCCTCAGAATCGAAATAATTATTTTTCCATCCCCAGTAAGTCCAGCATCCTGCCAGTCGGGCAAAGACCTGACGTGAATCTCTTTCAGAAGTATTTCTTTCTTCCTCTGAAATATTTTTCAGCCGTTCATTATCCGGCTCGTGTCTCTGCAGCCATTCGGGAACTCCTTCTTCCTGAACTTTCTTCAGGAATACCGGAACGCCTGCCTTGCGAAAATACTTTTGTGCTATTATGTCGGTCGAGACCTGAGACCAGTGATTCGGTACTTTGATATCGTTCATTTCAAAAACTATCGAACCGTCGGGGTTTCTGATTACGGAAGAGCGTGTGTCGAATTCAATCATATCAAAGGCTGTCGCGCCCTTATTTACAAAGACTCTCTTAATTTTCATTTACATAAAAATTTATTTGGTTAATGAAAAATTTTTAAATTTATATATTTTAGATCCTGAGAAATTTAAAAAGAAGGAAAAATTGTATTCGTGTGAGGATGATTTTTTTATAAAATAAATTCGTGTAAAATTTAATTTTCGTATCAATGTAATAGGTAAAAATTTTTTTTGGGTAGAAAAAGAAGCGTATTAAATTTGTTTAAACAAAATTATAACAAATGATTTTTAAATGCAAACGTTTTTAAAAAATATCACTATTGACTATACATTTTTTTTTTACGTATTGAATTTTTTTCTAAAAATTTTTTTTTTGAAGCAAGATGTATACAAATTATTTTTTAATGCTGGATTAAAAGTTGATGATTTTTAGCCATTTAGATTATTAAGAAGACTTAGATGATCTTAGATGACTTTAGTTTTTTTATTTGTAATTGTAAAAATTTCCTGAAATTGTTACTATGCTTATCAAATTTTTTGCCTGTGTAAAGAGCTATGTAGAAAGACTGTAAAACTTAGAAATCCTAATGCTAAAAATGTTACAAATTAAAAAATGTTAAAAATGTTAAAATTATTTACGGTAGATGCGTTCACAGATAAAATGTTTTCAGGAAATCCTGCTGCTGTCTGCCTTCAGGAAACAGAATTAGAAGATTCATTATTGCAGAACATTGCCGCGGAAATGAATTTATCAGAGACAGCATTTGTAAAGAAGTCTGATGATGGGTTCGGCTTAAGATGGTTCACTCCAAAATCAGAAGTTGAGCTGTGCGGTCACGCTACGCTTGCGAGTGCTCACATTCTCTGGCAGGAGGGAATAATTCAACAGAATGACGAAGCTGTCTTTCACACGGTTTTTAAAGGAAAGCTGACTGCAAAAAAGAACGGCGACGAAATTATACTTAATTTTCCGGTTAATGCCCCCGTCCCGGCGGATAGAAATGAACAGCTTGAAAAAGCACTCGGGGTAAAGGCTGTTAATCTTGCAGTTACAGGACATCATTATTTGGTTGAATTAGATTCAGAAGAAGAAATCCGAAGAGTAATGCCCGATTTCACTTTATTAGGAAAGCTCGAAAAGTACGGAACAATAATTACTGCAAAGACAGAGAATAAAAATTATGATTTTGTTTCAAGATTTTTTGCGCCTTCAAAAGGTATTGACGAAGACCCCGTTACAGGGTCGGCTCATTGTGTACTTGCTCCTTACTGGAGCAGTAAGCTGAATAAAAAAACAATGAAAGCACTGCAGGCATCCGGTCGTGAAGGAAGGCTGAGTGTCACATGTGAGGGAGAAAGAATTTTGATTGCCGGAAAAGCTGTAACAGTATTGAAAGGAGAAATATGCGGTACGTTTTGAAGAAGCAAAGAAAGGGAGGATAGTATGCTTCAGAGAGATTATTTTATGAGGATGACTGAAATGCTGACAAATGCACTGCAAAAGGTTTTGTTCAATAAAAAAGAAAAAAATTATGAAGACGCTGAAAAGGAAATTGAGTCAGCATCAAAGACGATTGTCGGACTGGATCTCAAAATAATATCTCTTCTGAATGTCGAGGAAATAATTTCTTTGATGAAGACCTCAGATATTTATGCAGGCAGATGTCTGATAGCTGCTGAACTGCTCAAGGAATACGGGGATATAGCCGGGGAAAAAGGGAAAACCAAAGAGAGCATTGGAATTTATAATAAATCACTTACTCTTTATATAGAGTCAATGTTAACAAAAGAGCTTCCCGTCCCGGAAGAATATTTTCCAAGAGTAAATCTCCTGATAAATAACACAGCCCGGTTTGATAATTCACGTGAATTAAAAATAAGGATTCTGGATTATTACGAGTTGTCAGGACAATACTCAAAAGCAGAAGACACAATATTCGATATGATAAACAACGGTGATGAAGAAATTAACTCAAAGGCAGAATCATTTTATAAAAGACTACAGAGAAAGTCTGATGATGAATTGATACAAGGCAATTTAAGCAGGGAAGAAGTGGAAGAAAGTCTTTCTGAAATAATTAATTTTAAAAAACACTAATAAACACTTATAAAATCACACAACAAAATGAAAAAACTTTTTATTCTCGCAATTTTATTTTCTGCGGTTTTCAACATTTCAAAAGCACAGGATACAGTAACTACGGACAGCGGATTGAAATATATAATACTGGAAAAAGGCAACGGAGCTGCTGCACAGAAAGATAAAGCAGTCGAAGTACATTACACAGGATACTTACCGGACGGAAAAATTTTTGACTCATCCCGTGAAAGAGGAGAGCCGATTGAATTTGTTCTCGGGGAAAATCAGGTAATCAAAGGATGGGAGGAAGGCATAGCCCTTATGAGCATCGGGGATAAGTACAGATTAATAATTCCATCCGAATTAGCTTACGGAAAAAAAGGCGCGGGAAATATTATTCCTCCTGATGCGACACTTATCTTTGATGTAGAGCTCATGAGTGTCAGCGATCCCAAGCAGCCTATTACAGATTTATTATTGCAGACTATTATTCAGAAGGATGTTAATGCCGCGATCAGCCAGTACAAAGAACTTAAAGCAGGCAGTCCGGATACTTATAATTTTAAAGAAAGCCAGCTTAATACACTTGGTTACCAGCTTCTTCAGATAGGAAAAAATAAGGAAGCAATTGAGATTCTCAAACTCAACGTGGAAGTCTATCCGAATTCAGCTAATGTTTATGACAGTATGGGAGAGGCTTATATGATAGACGGGAACAAGGAACTGGCAATTGAAAATTATAAAAAGTCACTTGAAATAAATCCTTCAAACGCGAATGCATCTGAAATGATTCAGAAACTTCAAAAGTAAATGACATTCCCTTTTTCTGCAGTACATATGGGTGGATGAAGAATACTGGGATAGGATGGATTTATAAATTTGTTAGAACTGGATAAATTGAGATATGAATAAATGAATAGACTTTTTTTTAATAAAAAGAAAAAGCCCGCGAATTGAATCACGGGCTTTTTTTATTTCGGAAATTTTTGGTTATCCTACTTTGGTTACATTTGCAGCCTGAGGACCTTTTGATCCGTCTTCAACTTCAAATTCTACCTGATCACCTTCATCGAGCTTTTTATAGCCGTCTGCGTTGATCGCCTTGAAATGTACGAATACATCTTGGCCGTTGCTTCTGGTTATGAAACCATAACCTTTAGTAACGTTGAACCATTTTACAGTTCCTTTTTCCATTGCGGTGTTTCCTTTTTTGTGGTTTTGAAAATGTACGCTTACAAATTTTTGGCTCTTAAATCTTTTCAACCCGGATAAATTTTATTCGGATTTATTTGCGGCGACTTACACCTTTAAAAAAGGTTTTTAACACCAGCAAAATATTAAAAGCTTGTTACTACTTTCTTATTTTGGTAGAACAACCCCGACTCACCGGGACAAAAAACGCTGTACTGTTTTTTTACAAATGTAATTTACTCATATGAAAATTCAATTACAACGCAAAAGTGGAAATGAAAGCACTTTCGGATTTACATCTGTCCAGGCGTGTCGTGTAAAACAATTTTTTTAGAAATTACTTTTGAAAGAACAAAGTCGATTTGAAAAATAAACCTTACTTTTAATTTAACAAAAGATTATTTTTATAAAAAATATTTATACTTGCCCGCAGAAAATACATACAAAGGAATACCCGCGTCACCCGGCATTTCAATTGGCAAAGCCTATCTGTATACACGCGGAAAATTTGAAGCAGATACACAGCTTCTGAATAATGACGAAGTCACTACTGAGATTGATGAATTCCGGAATGCGCTGGACCTCTCAATGAAAGAGCTCAATAAAATCCGGTCGCTGTCATATGAGAAAATCGGAAAGAAAAATTCTCTTATCTTTGATGCGCAGCTTGAAATTCTCAATGACAAGTTTTTTATTTCGGGGGTGATAAGCAGGATTCACAAGGAAAATAAAACCGCCAGTTTTATTTTTGATGAAGAGATGTCAAAAATCGGTCAGGTGCTTCTTTCGGCTCAGGATGAATATCTAAAGGAAAGAGTTACTGATATTAATGATGTGCGAAACAGGGTTCTCCGTAATATGAAGAAAGAAAAGCTCGTATCAAAAGTCGAGGAATTTTCTATTATTATAGGACATGAATTTTCTCCCGCAGATATGATTTTATTCAGTAAAAGGAAAGTTCAGGGATATGCAACAGATAAAGGCGGAGTAACTTCACATGCTGCAATAGTTGCAAGAGCTTTGAGAGTCCCCGCAGTAGTAGGTACTAAAGACATCTCAAAAAAAATTTCTTCCGGCGATTTCATTATTATAGATGGTTTTAACGGTCTGATAATAAATAATCCCACTGACAAATCAATCAGAAGTTATAAAAACAAACTTGACGAATTAAAAGAATATGAAATTAAACTCAATAAAATAATTGACCTTCCCGGAGAGACGACGGATAAAAAGCATATTGACCTTACGGCAAATATTGAGTTTGATGAAGAAATTGATTTTGTAGTGAACACAGGTCATTGCGGAATAGGATTGTACAGGACAGAACATTTGTTTCTCGAAGCAGGTGATTTTCCTTCAGAGGAAAGACAAATCGAGGAATACACGCACATTACAAATGTAACTTATCCTAACACAGTAACAATAAGAACATATGATATCGGCGGTGACAAACTATTGCCGGTATCGGAAAAAGAAGATAATCCTTTCCTGGGATGGAGAGGAATAAGAATCTGTCTCGACAGGATTGATATTTTTAAAGAGCAGCTTAGCGCTCTGCTGAGGTCATCAGTAAAAAAGAATTTAAAGATAATGTTCCCGATGATTTCTTCTGTAATGGAAGTAAGGAAAGCAAAAAAAATTCTTAACGAAGTAAAAGAAGATCTGTCAATTAAAAAAATTCCTTTTAATAAAAGTATTGAAATCGGAATTATGATTGAAGTGCCTGCGGCGTATTTTCTTGCAGATGAACTCGCAAAGGAAGTTGACTTTTTCAGTATCGGGACAAATGATTTAATACAATATCTTCTTGCTGTGGACAGGGGAAATGAATATATTTCAAACCTGTATCAGGAATTTCATCCTGCAGTTTTAAGGGCAATAAAAAGCATTACCGACTCCGCACACAGGAACAATATTAAAATCAGCGTGTGCGGTGAGATGGCTTCCGATCCTCTTGCGACTGCCGTGCTTGTCGGGTTTGGTATTGATGAGCTGAGCGTTGTGCCTTCGATATTCCCGGAAATAAAACAGATTATCAGGAAGATAAGCTATAAGGAATCGGAAAAACTTTGTGAGGAAATATTAATTTTATCAACGGAAAAAGAAATAAGGAAGAAGGTCGAAAAATTTTATAAGGATAAGATAGAAGAAAAATTTTTTTAAAAATTATTTCAAAAGAATCATCTTCTTTGTCTGAGAAAATTCTTTACCGGTTTTTCCCACTGTAGTCAGCCTGTATAAATAAATGCCGCTCTGAAAATTATCCGCACTGAAACTTACTGTATAGCTTCCTTCACTCTGCTTTCCGTTGACAAGTGTCATTAGCTCTTCACCCAGGATATTAAAAATTTTCAGATCAACATGGCCGGAGCTTCTTAGCTCATAGTTAATTCTGGTTTCAGGATTAAATGGATTCGGATAATTCTGATATAGTACAAATGATTCAGGAACAGATAAATTATTTTCGGCAACACTAACCGCATCCGGATTAAATTTTAAAATTACTCCGTTATTTCCGACTGCCCAGCCGTTTCTTTCATCAACAAAGATTAACTTATATATATTTGCCCCGCCGGGGGCTGCAGTCTGCGTCCAGTCAGCTCCGGCGTTTGTAGAAACCAGAAAGCTGTCAATAATTCCCAATGATATCCATGCATCTGTTTTAGTTCTGAAGCCGATTGAGTTAGCAATTCCGAAAATTCCGAACTCATGATAATTCCAGTCCAGACCGCCGTTGGCAGTGGATACTTTACTCGGTCCGTATTCAAAATCTCCGCCGACACCAATAGCATTAAGAGAATCGGAAATATAAAGATCAAAGACAGGCTCGGGTCCAACAATCTGCACGCCCCAGTTTCTGCCTCCGTTTGTTGTTTTATAAATAACTCCCGCTATATCAAAAACACCTCCAACGGCATATCCTATTTTTGAATTATAAAATTTTATTTCTTTTATAGGGAATCCCGAGACAATGCCCGAATCCATCACGGACAAGTTCCAGCTGTCTCCTGCGTTTGTAGTATAAAATATTTTTCCTTCTGTCCCACCTGTAAATCCATTAAGAGAATCCAAAAAATAAATTGAATTTAAGAATAAACTTGTATCTGCAAATAAATAATTGTTCCAATGATCTCCGCCGTTTGTTGTCGAGAGGATTCTTGTACCGTAATAATTAGGAGGAGTAGCATCAACTTCCCACGTTAAAGCATATCCGATTCTTTCATTCACAAAATACATTGATATAATTGCATAGTCTGCGACTACAGGCTGAAAAGCCCAGCTCTTTCCCTCATTAGATGTGTGAAATATTATTCCCGAATCCCCGCCTATCCAGCCGTTCAGAGAATCAGAAAAAAAACAAGTCCTGAGATTTTTTGCAGTGGGACTGGGCTGGAGTATCCATGAGTCCTGCGGATAAAGCCCTGAAGTGGAAAAAAAAAGTATGTATAATATTGTAAAAACTTTCAGCACGACTTGTCTTTAGCTTGTGTTGTGTATAATTTTTAAGACTTTAAACAGGATTTGATTAAAAAAATTCTAAAAATTTTTATTAAGGAAGATTATTTCTCTTTCTGAAAAACCATTCCAGACACAAAAGAAAAATAACAATTCCGAGATAGTAAGGATTAATATTCATTTCAAAATTCTGTGATGACTGATACTCACCTCCGGATTTTCCGTTAATAAGTTTAAGTTCATCTCTTATTTCGTCAGCGCTGAGCCCGTTTAAATTTTTTCCGCGTGTATCATTTGACAAAGAATTTAATATTGTATTATCAGCCCGGGTCATTTTAAATTCATTATTATTCTCTCCTACGGCAAACCTGTCAGAAATGCTTTCCGCTAAAATATTTTTTGAATAAAGCTCTGCAGTGTATTCGTAATTTCCATTTTCAGGAACATTTATTTCGCCTTCATAATATTTGTTGTCAGATTTTTTTAGTTCGGTCTCGCCGCTGAAACTGTTGCCTTTTATTTTCACTTTAATCTGCTCTCCGCCCTGGAGCTGGAAATTTGTTATGCGAGCTTCGAACTTCACCTTTTCATATTTTGAGTAAACCGGTTTTGTAGTTTCAATTGTAAACACCTTCTTCTCCTCTTTATTGGTTGTTGCTACAACGGCGCTTGTGATAAGATAATTTAAAACTTCACCTGAATTATTCTGACGGGGATTGAGCCTCCATTTATATAATCCGTAAGCAAGGAAAGCCGCTGATTTATTCTTATCAGTATTTTGAATTACAAAAGCCGGATCTGAATTCTTGGTCGTCAGAAGGATGGTTTCCGAAGACGCATTGACAACAATGTTAGAAATACTTTTAAAAATATCAGGGAAAGAATTTACGGAGGAAATTAAATTTTTATTCCTGAAGATATCATCATTTATATTGCTAACCGCTGAAATACCTGTCTCTTCTTCATTGCCGGAAATATTTGCCGGCTTAAACGGAAGCCTTTCATCAAGAACGGACAGCTTATTGTAGTCAGTATTTCTGCCGGCAAAAAAAATCAGTGAAGAATTATTCCTGTCAAGCCTGTCTTTAATCTCATTTATAATACTTTGATTTGTTACTGCGGTGGGAAACCCGATGAATATATAAGAATCAAACTTGCCTAAATCAGGGAGTGTGCCTTCATAAAATTCGGTAGCAGATTTCTGTGTTAAGAAAGTTGTTTCGAAATTTTTCACCTTGCGGATCTCTTCGGAGATAAACGCTAAATCCGCTCCGGGTCCGCCTGCAATCACGAGAACTTTAAACTTGTTATCAATAAATTTTATAAAGAACTCACTGTAATTATTCCGAAGTGTAATTTCATCCTCGAGTCCCTCAAGCTCGACCTTATATTTTACCGTTCTTTCTTCATTCGATTGTATGTTAAAGGAGAAATCATAAACGCCCGTGTTTTTTGAAACGGCTAACTCCTTTGAATCTATTAATTTATCTTCCTCATACAGATTAATTTTAATATTCCTGTCATAGCCGAATGAATTTATTTCAAGATTTACCGGGACGTTGCTTTCGATGAATGAAGTTTTATTGTAAAATACATTCCGCAGGACAAGGTCATTTCTCTGAACAGTATCACCTGTTAAAATAAAATTCACAGGGACATTGAGAGCTCTTGCAATAATTGCCGGGCTGCCGCCTTCATTGATGATACCGTCGGAGACAATTGTAACGGAAGATAAATTTTTACCTGCAAGCTTTTCCTGAAGGGAATAAAAGGCGGAGGTCAGATTTGTTTCAAAGTTGTTTATTCCGGTAAAAGGAATTGATTCAATTTCTTTTTGATCCGGATTGATTTCTTTAAAAAGACCATTTGAAAACAGATAGTACAGATTCTGCGAGCTGCCGGGCTGTGCGTCCGTGACTTTATCTTTTAAAATTTCCTTAAGAGTCTCCTGCCTGTTTTCCAGTGTAAGACTTTCTGAATTATCTATAAGGAAAACATTAACCGGTTCATTAATAAGATTTTTTACAAGTGAAATTACAGGTGAGAATAAAAGAAGCAGGATAAAAAAAACCGAAAAGAATCTTAATAAAATAAACAGTTTTTTCGGAGCGCCCTCAAGTTTGGATTTCCTGTAATAAAAATATGAAATTAAAAAAGAAAAAATTAAAGCAGCTAAAATCAGAACAATGCTGTAATCCGTTTTTAGCTTTAAGGAAAAGTCCATCGTATACCCGAAATAACTTTCTTAAAATTTAAATCCGCTGGTAACCCGGTGTTCGGAAATTATGTGGAATTTACTATTGTAAAATATTCCGCTGTTGTGCAGAATTAACTATATTTTGACGTCAACGTATATCGATTCCTTTATTTCGTTTATCCATTTTTCAAGCTCCTGATTTTCCTTATATGATTCAGCAAAGTGTTTTATCTTATCGTAGTCTTCGCTCATACTAAGCTGGTGAGGAGGAAAAACATTAATCAGTTTATAAATTTCATAGCCATAATTCTGATCGGTTCCTATCCTCAGAGGGTCGGTAATCTGTCCGGCGGAAAGATTCTTAAGAGCCTCCACGGTTATGCTGTCTATCTGGTCTGCAGGCACTTTACCTACATATCCGCCTTTTAATTTTGTGGCTTCATCCTGCGAATATATTTTTGCAGCAGAGTCAAAAGTCAGCTCACCCTTTTCTATCCGCGCCTTGAGCTCTTTGAGAAAATTTATGGTTTCAAAATCAGAAGATTCAAATTTAGGAAAAGCAATGAGAATATGCTGGCTTCTTACTTTATCACCCTGCTTTTCATTAAGCTTGATGATATGGTATCCAAACTGTGTCTCTACTATCCCCGAAACTTCTCCGGGCTTAAGACTAAATACGGTTTCTTCAAACTCTTTTACGAATGTTCCTTTCTTTGCATAACCCAGATCGCCACCCTGAATTGCAGACATTGAATCGGTTGAATTTCTTTTTGCAAGTTCAGAAAAATCTACTCCCTGCTTTATGCTGTCAAGAATTAGCTCGGCAATGCGCCGGGCTTCTTTCTTTTCTGCCTCACTTACTTTTCTTTCGAGAAATATGTGTGCGATTTCAAATTCCTGCGGTACGTTAGGAAGACTGTCTCTGTAGGTACTAAAAAAATCCTGAATCTCCTTTTCGCTTACTCTTACTCCGCCCTGAAACTTTTTCCTTTTCATCTTTTCGATTTTCATATTTTTCTCCAGGTCCTCTTTTAAAAGCAACTTAATCTTAGGAAGCGTCATTCCGTATGCCTGCTCAAGCCTTTCCTGAGAACCTACCTGATCTATCAATGACTTCAACCTGTTTTCGAGTTCCTTTCCAACCTCCTCTTCCGTAACTGTAATGCTGTCCTGCTCTGCTTTTGCAAGGATCAGTTTATTTGTCACCATAGACTGAAAAATCTGCTGAGCGACGTAAGGAGAGATTTCCTCAATCTTGTTCTGTCGTGCATAGGTCTGAACCTGGAACTGCAAATCAGATTCCGTTATTATGTCATTTCCGACTATGGCAATAATCCTGTCTCCTTCTGTCTGACCCAGTACTACCGGCGCGATAGACAAAATGACTAATGCAATGTATGCTTTGATAATCTTCAAATTCAATTTATTATTCTTTGAATGCTTCTATTAAAATTGTTTCGTTTTCTTTTACGGGATACTTCTTTTTCAGATTGTCAACATATTCTTTTTCCATATCCTTAAACATTTGCTGCTGAAGTGTATTTGATATTTCAGATTTTACTTCATCCAGTGATTTTGTCTTGACCTTCCCGCTGTCGGTGTATGAATACTTATCCTTATTTGAATCATAATATTTCTGTAAATCTTCCGGTGTGATTTTAATTTTCCTCCACAATTCCTCCTGATCTACTTTGAAGCTTAGTAAACCATTTTCATATTCGGTCATTTGCGCGATATACTCCGGATCCTTTTCGATATTTTCCCTGATAGCTAATTTATATAAAATAGGATTGTCTCCCGCTCCCTGGACTATTTTAGTTAATGTAGATGTGCTTGCAAGATTGGACAGATTATCCCTGTTCTTGGAAAGATACGTGATTACATCCGATACTTTTATATCACCGTCTTTATATGTCGCCACAACTTTTGATTTTTCCGATGTTGAAAACAGACTATCCAGATTTGCTGAAGAAACCGGTTTCGTTGTGTCAAATTTAGAAACAAAAAATCCAAAACCTTCTTCGTTAATTTGAAATTTAAATTCATTCTTTGCCTTCTCAACAAACTTTGCATACTCAGTTTTAAAAACAGGACCTTTCTTGAAATCCGATTTTAAATTTTCCTTCTGATTTTCAAAAGATGAGTAAGGTTTTATTTCAGTAACTTTTATTATATGCCATCCAAAAGGAGTCCGGACAAGGTCCGATACTTCTCCTACTTTTAATAAAAATGCTACACTGTCAAAAGGCTGAACCATTCTCCTTCTGTCGAAAAATCCAAGGTCTCCGCCTTTCTGTGCAGAGCCGGGATCCTGTGAAACTTCAGTTGCGACCTTTGCAAAGTCCTCACCGTTTTTAATTCTTGCTAAAACCTCTTTGGCTTTATTATATGTTGCAACCGAATCAATTACTTTTCCTGAACTGTCTTTCTGATCCTGTATAAGAATGTGAGACGCTCGGATTCCCTCACTTCTTTTTCTTTTATCATTAAGCTGGATTATGTGAAGACCAAACATTGTTCTGATCGGTTCCTTTGTATACTCGCCTACTTTTAATTTATAAATCGCATCTTCAAATTCCGGCACAGTCATTCCAGCTGTGAAGTAATAGAGATCTCCCCCGTTTTGTTTTGCGGACAAATCATCGGAAAATTCTTTTGCAACTTCAGAAAAAGGAACACCGTCTTTGAGTTTTTTTAATGCGTCATTTGCCTTCTGATATGCTTTGACTGAATCTTCAGGAGTAAAATTCTGCTGCGGTAAATTAATTAATATATGCGAAGCACGGACTTCATATTCTTTCATATCATAAAGGTCCTTTATTTTCGGCTCCACGATTTCTTTATCTATCAGATACGAAATGAGAAAATTCTCCTTGTATTGTTTTAAATCATTTTGAATGTCTTCCGAATTTAATAAACCTCTTTCCCTTGCATCTTTAACCTTTAATTTAAATTTAACAAGAAGGTCAAGGAAATCTTTTCTTTTAGCCATGTCGGCATTTTTTGCGGAATCCAGATTATTTACGGTTTTCAAATACTGCTTTTCATAATCATCAAGATAAATCTTCTCGTCACCAACTTCTGCAACAACCTGTTTTTTCTTCGAAGAGCAGGCGACAATAACAACCAATAATATTATGGATAAAAAAGAAATTATCTTTATAAACTTTTTCTGATTTAGCATTACTTATGTTTAAATTTTTAATTAATTGTGAAAAATAACCTTTCAAAATACCTAAATCGCATAGCAATAAAAAGCCATGAAATCAACCGCCGGTCACTTTTTGTTGCATTACCTTATAGATTAATTAAATAAATCAGTGAAGGTGATATAGTTGTTAATAGTAAGAAAGGTTTCAGATTT